>NZ_JBNHIC010000033.1:0-45869 GCF_059092905.1 Arthrobacter sp. B0427-1-12
CCCCCCCCCCCCCCCCCCCCCCCCCCCCCCCCCCCCCCCCCCCCCCCCCCCCCCCCCCCCCCCCCCCCCCCCCCCCCCCCCCCCCCCCCCCCCCGCCGCTCTTTCCGACGTCGATCAATCGCCGGGCAGCCGTTGGATCAGTCCTTGACCGCCTCCGCCTCAGTTTCGGTCCAGATAGTACCGGCCATCGGCTGCTCCGATTCCTCCAGCAGGTGTCCCACCAGACCGATCGCACGGGCCATCACACCCAGTCCGCGCGCCACATTCCACGGGATGCCCAGCGTAGATGCCAGGGCGCCGATGGCACCGGTGACATTCACCGGCAGCACCTTGCCGGAGCGTTCGCTGGCAATGGCGGAAATCGCCGTCATGAGCCTCGGGCCGGAGTCATCAAAGCCGAGTTCCTTGGCCAGTGCGAAGAGCCGCTGCGCCCGGGGATCCACGGGTTTGTGCACGGGGTGTCCGATGCCTGCGACCGTCCGCCCGGCAGCCTTGTGCTCGTCGAGGATCTTCGCGGCCAGGGCTCGTATCTCATCATCCCCCAGGCGTTCGCTGGCCTCCACCCCGTCCCTCCCGGCGTTCGGAAGTTCCTGCTGGCACACTTTCGCAGCGCCCTCAATGGTGCCGACGAAGGTGTTGCCCAGCCCCAGGAGCCCGGCTGCCACTGCCCCCTGGAGCGACTCCGGTGCGCCCATGATGGTCATGCGGGAGGCAATGACGCTGGGCGTGACGCCGTGCTCCACCAAGGACACCAGCAAGGCGTTGATGAGCACCGACTCACGCTCATCGGGAAGCCGCTTGAACAGCTCCAGGAAGGCGAAGTCGCCCAGGTTCACCTTGCCCAGCAGTTCGGTCAGGTCAAGGCCGTGGACATGGACGCTGTCAGGGGTTGCACGGGTGATGCCGGAACGGATCGGCAACCCGCCGCGGGTGTTTTTCGCCATGAGGTTCTACTTTCTGAATTCGGTCTGGAATCGTGGACGGATCGCTTCCGCAGCCTCAGTCCACAGGGACGGGCACAGCAATTTGTCCACTGATGGGGCGGTTGCCAGCGACGTTTTCGACCGAGCGGGCCAGGACGGCGGCCGCTTCGGCGCCGACCAGCCCTTCGGCCTTGGTCAGGATGTCGGCCCAGGTGGCGCGATCCTCGGGGGCTCCGCGGAAGGCGTCCTCGGTTTTCTCGATGACGGTTCCGTCAGTGAGCCGGACCGAGACCTCGGCCTGCCACTGGGCGGGGAAGGCAGCTTCGAGCCGGTCGCTGGTATAGCACCGGACCTTCTCCATCCAGGGCAGCAGCAGTGCGGCCACGGCCGGGGCGTCATCGAACTGGGCCACGGTGGCCCGGCCGGTGGCCAGTGCCACGGCTGCGCCGAAGGGCATATTGAACTGGGCGTCCACCGGGGTCTTGACGGTCAGCTTCCGTTCGGCCGGTTCGGACACCAGGGCGGCTCCGGCCCGGATCACACCGACCCGGATCTCGTCAATATCCTCTACCCGCAGGCCCGGGTTTTCGGCGTGGACGTCCCGCAGCAGATCGATGTTGCCGTGCATGTAACGGCAGCAGGGGTAGAACTTGATCGAGGTGTCCAGGGCGCCGCGGCCGAATTCGAGCCGCAGTTCCCGGCCGTCCACCTGCCCGGCGCCGTACTGGCGCAGGAACCCGTCTCGGCCCTCCAGCGCCTTTTCCGGCGCGGTGAAACCCGCCGCGGCCAGCCGTGCCGCCCGCAGCCCGGTGGCCGCGGCATGTCCGGCGTTCAGCCTTTTGGTCCAGGAGCCATCGGAGAGGAACTCCAAAGATCCGGCGGCCATATTGGCCGCCAGGCCCAGGGCGTGCGCGGTCCGGGACTCGTCCAGGCCCTCCAGCGAGGCGACGGCGGCCGCGGCACCCAGCGCACCGGCCACTGCCGTCGGATGGAATCCCCGCCCGTAGGCTTCCGCCGCGCCCAGCAGCGTGCCGACCGAACACATTACGTCGTAGCCGACCGCAGCGGCGGTCAGCATCTTGTCCGCGGAGTGTCCGTGGGCATCGGCCACCGCGAGCACCGCTGGGAAAACGACGACGGCCGGATGCAGCGAGGCTTCCTCGAACGTGTCGTCCAGTTCCAAGCCGTGAGCGGTGATCCCGTTGACCAGCGCCGCGTCCTCCACCGAGGCGAAACCGTCCGCCCCGTGAAGCGCCGCCGGAAAATGCTCGGTCCGCTCGGGCGAGACAGCGACGGCGGCGCGGGCGGCCACGGCCGAATCCCGCCGACTGCCGCCGGCAGTTACCGCGTAGTAGTCAAGCAGCAGCAGCCGCATCCACTCGGCAACATCCGCGGGCATGCTCCGGTGCGACACCACATGGGCGGCCAGCCGTCCGGTCAAGGTCATTTCACTCACTTCACATTCTCCAATTCTCGAGGATCCACGGCACTTGCGCCGGGGGCGGAGCTGGTGGGGGTTTCGGCTGAGTCAGGTCCCAGGCTGGACCGTTCCTTGGCCCATTGACGCAAGGTGGCGGCACGGATCTTCGTGCCATTGGTTCCGGCTGTGGTGGGCATCTCGGCAACCACATGCACCGTCGAGGGCACCTTGAACCGAGCCAATGATTCTTTGCACCAGTCCTGCAGTTCGGTCGCGGTGACCGTGCCGGCTTCCGGGTGCAACGTGACGAAGCCGATGGCCTGGTCCTCTCCATTGGGCGCTTTGAGGCCCACTACCTTGGCCGTGTCGACCGCTGGATGCTGCGCGAGCCGGTATTCGATCTCGGACGGGTGGACCAGGAACCCCTTCAGGCGCAGCACGTCCCCGATGCGGCAGAGATAGACGAATCCGCCGTCGTCGCTGATGGTGCCCAGGTCCCCGCTGCGGAACCAGCCGTCCGCGGTGAACGCCGCGGCACCTTCACCGCTGTCTCCCAGGTACGCGTTGACCACGTTGGGACCGTGGAACTGCAGTTCGCCTTCCCCGGATGGCGGGAGCACCTCCCCGCTGAAGGGATCCGCGATGCGGACCTTGATCTCCGGGGACACCGGATAACCGCCGCCGCCCCAGCGCCGGTCCTCGTCGGTATCCGGGGCCCAGAAGGCGGTGAGCGCAAAGAGCTCGGAGGATCCGTACACTCCGACCGTCGTGGTGCCGAACTCCCTGGCGGCCCACGCCGCCAGGTCCCGGGACTGCCCCTGGAAATCCGCGATTCCCATCCACTTAAGTGCGGACAGGTCCGGCCTGTCCTTCTCCCAGGCCGCGGCGATCCGGCTGAGCATGTCATCGGCACCCACAAAATGGCTGGCGCGGAATTCGGCCATGGCCCGCACCAGCTCCTGCTCGTTGAACACCGGGTGCAGCAGGATGGCGGCACCGCTGAAAATCGCCGCCATCGACGCGCTGAATCCGAAAACCCCGGAGAACGGCAGTGCTCCGATCAGGACATCGGACCCGGTCAATCCGATCCTGGCGGCATCGGCCCGGGCATGGGCAATGACGCCGGCTTCACTGTGCGCGGCCAGCTTGGGCATGCCGGTGGAGCCGGAGGTAGTGAAGGCGACGCTCAGCCGGTCGGCCGCGGGCGGTTCGGGAACGACGCCGGCACCCGGCCGCCCGGTCCCCTCGCCGTCGTGTGCCGGTACAGTCCAGACGCCGGCACCGAGGTCGTAGGCGGACGGACCCTGCGGTTCCGGCTCCCCCGGACCGGGCACCGCAACGACAGCCGGCACAGTAATTCCCGGATCCTGCGAGAGTGCCGAACGCGCGCGGTCCAGCAGGTCGAGCCGCTGGAAATCATGTGCCATGGCCAGGACCACCGGGCGGGCCTTGTGCAGGACGTGCGCCACTTCCGCCACGTTGTACCGGGTGTTGATACCGATGACGTGGGCGCCGACGGCGGAGGCGGCGAACTGCCAAGCATAGGCCTCGGACCAGTTCGGCAGCCAGGTGGCCACGCACTGTCCGCTGCCGACCTCTCGATCGCGCAGCAGCACGGCGATGCTGTCCACCCGGCGCAGGAATTCCTCCCGGGAAACCTTCCGGTATCCGCCGGCCGCCGGTTCGATGAACATGGTCGCTGCCGGGTCCTGGGCCACCGTTGCAGCCAGCACACCGTACAGCGTTGTTGCAGCTGGCTCATTCACGCTGCTCACCTGCTTCCTGTCAGGACACCGCGGCCAGCCTGGGTCAGCTGGCTGGAACCGCGCTGCGCATCGGCCTCGTGGATCCAGGTGTCGACGTGTTCGGCGAAGTCGCTCATTTCCTCCATCGGGTAATGGCCGATGCCCTCCAGATAGCTATACCGTGCTCCCGGAATTTTCGCTGCCGCAAGCTCCACACTGGTTGCATTGATCCACAAATCGTCGCTGCCGGCCACCAGGTGGGCCGGTGCAGTAATAGACGGCAGCAGGTCCAGTATGTCGTGGCTGCCCCAGGCGATCAGGTCGGATGTGGATACCTGGGGATCCTCGCGCCGGTGCATGAGGGCGATAAGTTCGCGGCGGTCCGGCGCAACGCTTCCGCCCACCACGGCTTTGGTCCCGAAATAGGTCCGGTCGGACCGGCTGGGAGCGGAAATGTCCTCCAGTTCGCGGCGCAGGCCCGCTATGTTGGCGTGGCCGCGGTCCGCATTGGCTGCCATCGCGATCACCGAATGGATGCGGTCGCCCATGCGCGCCGCGATATCGAGGGCGATCTTGCCGCCGATGGAACAGCCGACGACGACAGGCCGCTCGAGTCCGAGGGTGTCGATGAGCTGGACGCACCAGGCAGCATAGTCCGAGAGGCTGGTGACCGGCCCCGCAAGGGCAGGTTCGGAGCGCCCATGTCCGGGCAGGTCCGGGACGACCACAGAATAACCCAGCCGGGCCAGCCCGGCCGCAGCATGGCGGTACTGCACCCCGCTCTGGCCCGCAGTGTGGATACAGAAGACCGGCTGCCCGGTCCCCCACTGCTCCACGAAAGCCAGGGCTCCGTCCATAGGCAGGTACTGCGCCTTCAGTTCGATGCCGTTCATTTTGCTGGCTCCTTTCCGGCCGCTGCGCGTGCGGCATCAACAATGAGGACCAAGGCCTTAGTCATGCGGAGGTACTCTGCGCCGTTGCCCCGCACGGAGAACTGGCCCTGCATCGCCCGCTTCATGAAGTCGTTGCTGCTGCCCAGAATCAGTTCCGCCCAGACGTGCTCCGGGGCCACCAGGGTGAAATCCGCGCCCCGCAGCGAGCGGCGGGCGGCCTCAATGATCCGGCCGCGGTAGATCCGGAAATGGACCTCGTCGGCACCCGCAGCCAGGCCGATGGTCCCGTCATAGGAAGCAATGGCTGCGACAAACTCCGGGTCCGCTTCCAGGAAAGGAATCAGGGCAGTCCCCCATGCCGCGGTTCCGAACTGCAGCGCGTCGGGAACATCCTCGGTTCCCCGGGCCGCGGCCAGCAGCGCCGAGGTACCCTCCTGGACGATGGCACCGTCCTGGTTCCGGAGCACCACATGCCGGTGGATTACGCCCCGACCCGGCGTGCCGGACAGTCGCTTGCGGGTAATGGTGATTTCGCAGCTGATGTCGTCGCCGACGTAGATAGGGGCATGGTAGCGCCAGTTGCTGTCGAGCAGGGCCAGTGCCCCTGCATCCAGACCCAGTTGACGAACGAAGCCCGTGAAGATAGCCAGACCGAAGGTGCCGTGAAGCACCGGGCGGTCGAACAGACCCCCGGTTTGCCCATCCGCCCGATGGATCGGATTGTCATCTCCACTGAGCCGGGTGAAGGACTCCAGATCCTCAAGCGTGATGCGCCGGGGCCCACTCGTGAAAGTTCTTCCCAGTTCAAAATCTTCCCAATGCGTCAGCTGCTGTTCCGTCAGCAGATCCGTGCTGTTGCCGCTCATTTCCCGTCTTCCCCGTCTATGGATAACTGATGTCTTCTGCTGCCTATACTGTTCTGGCTATGCCCAAGAACGCCTCGACTCCCGCCCGGCGGGCCGCCCCGAACCGGATCAGTAGATCCGTCGTGATCCAGGCTGGCCTGGCCGCCTTCAGCGCCAAGGGCTTCAATGGCGCTTCGATGCGCGACATCGCGGCCGAGGCCCACACCAGCCTGTCCAACCTGTACAACTACTTTCCGTCGAAGACCTACCTGCTGGCCCAGCTGCTGATGGACACCGGAACCGACCTGTACGATCGGCTCGACGCCGCCGTCTCGGCCGCCGGCCAGGGTGCAGCCGCGCAGCTGGCAGCCGCCGTCGAAGCCTATGTCGGGTTCATCGTGGACCGGCCGCAGGCCTCCATCATCGGCATCAGCGAGATCCGGTATCTCGAGGGCCCGTCCCGGCAGGATGTCACCGCGGTCCGTGACCGGACCGAGGAGCTCTTCCGCGGGATCCTCGCCGCGGGCACGCAGGCCGGGGAGTTCGCTACCCCTTACCCGCGTGACGCTGCCAGGGCGATCGTCACGATGTGTTCGGCGATGTCCAACTGGTACCGGCCGGAGGGACCGCTGGGCCGGGACGAGCTGACCGCCCGGTATGTCGAGTTCAGTCTCGGTATTGCCCGCGCCGGTTAGCCGAACCGCCATCTCAGTCCGCCTCCATCCGCTGCATGGTCCGCAGGTCCGCAGCCATCCTGGCCGGTTCCCAGCCGAAGCGCCCGGCGTCCCATCCCTCCGCGAGCGCACTCCAGAAGAAGAAGCTCACCCGACGTTCCGTGAAAAGCCAGGTGCCGTCGTCGTTCTTGACCATGGTGTCCCGGTAACGGCCCGCCGCAATCTGGGCCTGCCCGTCGACGACGCATGGCTGCAGCAGCCACGTCTCGCCGGTTGCTGTGCTGCCGTCCAGATCGATGGTCTCGTTCGAACTGAAGTGCCACCACGACGTCACAGTTGACGCGTTCAGCTTCGGGAAGAACTCCAGCATTGCGGCCTTGCCGCGCGCGGTCGATAGTCCAATGAAGGCGCCGTCGTCGGTGAACAATCCGGTCAGTTCCTCCCAGCGGCCGTCGTCCAGGTACTGGCAGTACCTGGCCCGCAGCTGCTGGATGGCATGCAGGTCCTCAAGCCGCGCAATGCGCTCTTCCAGCGATTCAGACACGGGAACCCTCCTCTGCGGCAGCGGAGGCCGCTTCCCTGATGTCCTCGGAAGTCTGGTGCAGGTTGGTCCGGAACCGCTCACGGATCGTGAATACCGCGAACCAGGTGACGGCTGCCATGCCCGCGATATACAGCGAAACGGACCAGGAAACCCCGGTGGCCGCGATCAGCGAGGTCATCACGATCGGGGCCAGGCCGCCCGCGAAGACCGAGGCCAACTGGAATCCAAGCGAGGCACCGGAGTAGCGGACATCGGCCGGGAACATCTCGGCGAACAACGCCGCCTGCGGACCGAACATGATGGCGTGGATCGTAAAGCCAACAACCAGGCCGAGCGTGATCAGGACAACATTGCCTGTATCCACGAGCCAGAACAGGGGGAAGGCATACAGTCCCATCAGGACGGCACCGGTCAGGTAAAGCTTGCGCCGGCCGATCCTGTCGCTGAGGGAGCCGAAGAACGGAATCGTCAGCACCTGCGAAGACACACCGATCAGAACGCAGACGAGGATGGTGGTGCTGTCCAGGCCGACCTGCTTGACGCCGTAGCTGAGGATGCCCGAGATCATGATGTAGAAGGTCGCGTTGACCACGAAGAACGCGCCGGCCGCCTGCAGGATCTGGCGCCAGTACAGCCGCACGGCATCCACCAGCGGGGCCTTCTTCAGGCCTTTCTCCGCGGCGGTCGCCTGCGATCGTGCCTGCAGGGTCTTGAAGACGGGAGTGTCTTCGATCTTCAACTGGACGAAGATACCGATGATGACGAGCAGCAGCCCGGAAAGGAAGGGTACCCGCCAGCCCCAGGCGATGAAGTCTTCCTGGGCTACGAACACGCCGATGACCAGGAAGAACCCGTTGCCGATTACTACGCCGAGGATGGTGCCCATCTGGATCAGGCTGCCGTAGAACCCGCGCCGGTTGACCGGGGAATGCTCGGTGAGCAGCAGGGCGGCTCCGCCCCACTGGGCGCCGACGCCAAGTCCCTGAACGAGCCGGGCGACAATGAGCAGTACCGCGCCCCAGTTGCCGATCTGGTCATGGCCGGGAAGCAGGCCGATGGATGCTGTGGCCAAGCCCATCACGACCATGGAGCCGACGAGCGGGCCCTTGCGGCCGTACTTGTCGCCGAGGTGGCCGGCAATGATGCCGCCGAGCGGACGGGCGATGAATCCGACGGCGAAGGTTCCGAAGGCGGCGATGGTGCCACCTGCGCCGCCGAGTTCGGGGAAAAACACGATGCCGAACACCAGGGCTGCGGCGGTGGAGTAGATCAGGAAGTCGAACCATTCCAATGCAGTTGCAAAGATCGAGGCCGCCGCCAGACGGCCCATCTTGCTCTGAGGAACCTTGGCATCTGCGGGGGTCGTCGAAACGTTACTAGGTGCCACGACACTCTCTCCTTCGAAAGCGGGCTATATGAACGAACGTTCTTGCTTATGGAAGTGTGTCAGAGACCACAGTCGGGAGTCAAGGTATTTCAGCATCCTTCACCGACCGCCTTAAGGGACTGCTAAGAAAACGCCCCAACCCTACAAAAGCCCCGTGAGCTAAGACACATTGAATGCAGACCCCGAGCAACAGCTCAACGCCGAGCAACCAAGAGGAGCATCAATGTCGCAGCAGACCCTCGCACAACCCGGCCGCAGCCGGGTAGTGCGGAACGTTGTCCGAGGATGCATGGGCAACCTGATCGAGTGGTACGACTGGTTCGTCTACGCATCCTTCAGCATCTACTTCGCCGCCACCTTCTTCCCGGAAGGCGACCTGACAGCACAGCTGCTGTCCACCGCCACGATCTTCGCGGTCGGCTTCCTGATGCGGCCGCTGGGCGGCTGGATCCTGGGCATGTTCGCGGACCGCTACGGCCGCCGCAACGCCCTGACCGTGTCCGTGCTGATGATGGGTGTCGGCTCCCTCATCATCGGCTTGACCCCCGGCTATGATGCCATCGGCCTGCTGGCCCCGATCCTGCTGGTGGTCGCCCGCCTGCTGCAGGGCCTGTCCGTCGGCGGCGAATTCGGCTCCAGCGCCACCTATCTCTCCGAAGTGGCGACGCCGGGCCGGCGCGGCTTCTTTTCCAGCTTCCAGTACGTCTCCATCATCATGGGTCAGCTCTCTGCCCTGCTGATCCAGATCGTCCTGCAGCAACTGCTGACCAGCGAGCAGATGTATGCCTGGGGATGGCGCATCCCGTTCGTCATCGGCGCGGCAGCCGCTGTCGTCGTGCTGTTCCTGCGCCGCGGCATGGACGAATCGGAGCACTACAAGGCTGAAAAGGCGAGCTCCGCCGGCGCCCCGTCCAAGGACCGCACCGGCCTGAAGGCCCTGCTGAAGTACCCGCGCCAGTTGGCGGCCGTGTTCGGCCTGGCCCTGGGCGGCACCGTCGCTTTCTACACGTACACCACGTACATGCAGAAATACATGGTCAACACCTCGGGCATCGACAAGGAAACCGCCTCGGTCATCAACTTCGTCGCGCTGTTCATCTTCATGTTCCTGCAGCCGATCGCCGGCGCCATCTCCGACCGCTACGGCCGCCGCAGGGTCATGCTGTTCTTCTCCATCGGCGGCACGCTGCTGACCGTCCCGCTCCTGACCATCCTGGGCCACACCAGCAACCCGTTCGTGGCATTCGGCCTGATGATGACCGGGCTGGTGTTCGTCACCGGCTACACCGCCCTGAGCGCGATCGTGAAAGCGGAGATGTTCCCCACCCACGTCCGGGCCCTGGGTGTCGGCCTGCCCCACGCCGTCGTGGCCGCGGTTTTCAGCGGCACGCTGGAACCGATCGCCCTGGGCATGAAGCAGGCAGGCATCGAACCGGCGTTCTTCTGGTACGTAACCGGCTGCATCGCACTGACCCTGATCGCCTCGATCATGCTCAAGGAACCCTCGAAGAACTCCACACTGGAAACCCCCACGGCGGAGACCGCAGCGGAGCCGGCCACCGAGAAGGAGCCTGCCGGCCTGTCCAGCCGAGCCTAACCCATCAGGTGCTTGTGTCGGTGCGGGAATGTCCCGCACCGCCATCGGTGCGAAAGGAATGCTCGCGGACACCACGCCTATTTTGAAGAGTGCCGGGATATCGCCGGTCCAATGGCCCTTGGCCTTCTGGCCGAATCGGCCCGAGAGTCCCGGACGGTCTAGAATTCATCCTCAGTGGCCTGCGCCACTGAGGATGCGCGGAGGGAGAATCAGCCACATGCAGGTTGCGGTCGTCGAAGACGACGATGGCGTCGCCGGCGCCCTGGTCGACGGCCTTCAGGCCTACCGGATTCCTGCGGCCCGTTTCGCCCGCGGCGCGGACATCCTCACCCGGCATCCGGGGTTCGACGTCATCCTGCTGGACCTGGGCCTGCCGGACCTGGACGGCCTTGAGGTCCTGCGCCAGCTGCGCCAGGTCTCCGCCGTGCCGGTCATTATCCTGACCGCCCGGGATGACGAACGGTCCGTGGTCCGCGGACTGCGCAGCGGCGCCGATGACTATCTGGTCAAACCCGCCCGGATGGCGGAGCTGCTGGCCCGGATCGAGACGGTCCGCAGACGGGCGGCCAGAACGACGGCGGCAGCCGCCGCATCGAGGACCCGCACCTTCGGCGACATCACCGTGGACCTGGATTCCCGGTTGTTGACCATCACGGGCAGTCCGGTCCCCCTGACCACCAAGGAATTCGAACTGCTGGCCGCGCTGGTCGACAACCCCGGCGCCGCGGTCAGCCGGCAGCAGCTGATGGACCAGATCTGGGGTGATGCGTTCGTGGCGGTCTCCCGCTCCCTGGACGTGCACATGACGGCGCTGCGCTCCAAGCTGGGACGCCCCGGCCTGATCGAAACCATCCGCGGTTTCGGCTACCGCTGGGTCGGCTGAACGCCGCCATGCGCACCCGCCTGCTCCTGGTGCTGGCCGTCCTCGGCGCCGTCGCCGTGACGGCCTTCGCCGTTCCCCTCGCCGTCTCCACGGCCGAGGCCCGCACGCGCGACTTTGTGCTGGGCCGGGACGCCGACCTCCAGCGCTTCACCATGCTTGCCGACAGCTACGTCACCACCGGCAAGCCGGGTCTGCTGTTCGAGGAAATGGACGCGTACCACGAGCTGTACGGCGAGGCCCTGGCCGTCGTCTCCACCCGCGGCACCGCACCCTACACCGCCGGCACCAGGCTGGATAACCCGCAGGTAGCCGAGGCCGTCAGCCGGGCGCTGCGCAATGAGCGCTCCTCGGCAGTGTCCATCCTGGCGCCCTGGAGTCGGGACACGGTGGTCTTTGCCAAGCCGATCGGCACTGGCGCCCAGGTCAACGGCGCCGCAGTGATCGCCGCGTCCACCGAATCCGCCCGGAGGGATGTCGGCATGCGCTGGCTGCTCATCGGCCTGGGCGTCGTGGCCGCGCTGGCCGGCTTCGGGCTGCTGGCCGCCGCGGTCAGCGGCTGGGTCCTGCGCCCGCTGGAGCGGCTCAGCGGCCGGATCCTGCGGCTGACCGGAAGCCTCCCGTTCCGGGACCAGTACGACGACGGCGGCTCGGCGGAGGATGCCGAAGCCACCAGTGGCGGGCCACCCGAACTCCGCGAGGTCTCCCGGTCCTTCGACGTCATGTCCTCGGCTGTCCTGCGGTCCGCCGAAGCCCAGCGGCGGCTGGTCGCGGATACCGCGCACCAGCTCCGGAACCCCCTGGCCGCACTGCAGCTGCGGCTCGATTCACTGGCACCTCAGGTCCAGGACGGCGGCCGGACCAGCTACGGCAAGGCAATGGCCGAGGCGGACCGGCTGAAGGACATCCTGGATGACCTGCTGGCACTCTCCTCCGCCGAAACTCCGCGCCCGGGCAAGGGCGGGCCGGACCAGCCATGCGTGCCGTATCTGGTGTCCGCCGACCGGGTGGACTTCTGGCACGAAACCGCCGCCGCGGCCGGGGTCACCCTCCGGCTGGCGGACACGGGCAGGCAGCTGACGGCGGACGTGGACCGCAGGGATCTGGAACAGATCCTGGATGTGCTGCTGGACAACGCCTGCAAGTACGCCGGTCCCGGAGCAACCGCTGAAGTGCGCGTCGGGCAGGACACCGCCGCTTCCTGGACGGACAGAACCGTATCGGTGACGGTGGCGGACAACGGCCCCGGTGTTCCCGCCGCCGACCTCGGCAGGCTGACCGAGCGCTTCTACCGGGGCCCGGAGGGTTCCGCGGACAGTGGCCCCCACGCGCAGGGCAGCGGCCTGGGGCTGGCCATCGTCGAGGCACTGGTGAAGGCCAACAGCGGGAGCCTTTCGCTGGCCGGGTCCGGCGGCGGCGGACTGGCCGTGACGGCGACCTTCCGCTGTCTTCCGGAAACCGGCGGCGCTGGGAGGTCCGGATGAACAGACATGGACTCACCCGGCGGGCATTCCTCGGTCTGGCTGCGGGAGCCGGCCTGGCCGCCTGCTCCCCCACCCGCCCCGCCTACAGCATCGGCGCCGGCGAGGACCGCGGCTTCTTCTCCGAATTCGCCCACCTGCTCTCCGCCGCCACGTCCCGCTCCGGTGCTCCCTTCACGCTGGCGCCGCGGCCCACCGCCGGGACCTTGCAGAACATGGGGCTGCTGCGGGCCGGGGAAACGGATCTGGCCCTGGCCCTGGCGGATGCGGCTGTGGCGGACGCAGAGGGGCTGCACGCCGTCGGACGCGTGTACCTGAACTATGTGCAGCTGGTGGTACCCGCCGATTCCCCCGTCCAGGCCCTGCCGGAGCTGCGCGGCGCAACCATGAGCATCGGCGCCCCGGAATCCGGAACCGCGCACGTCGGTTACCGGGTGCTGGAAGCCAGCGGCCTGGCAGCAGACGAGGTGAACCTAGTGGAGGTCCCGCTCACCGGAATCCTGGATGCCCTGGGCGCCGGCACCATCCAGGCGGCGCTCTTCGCCGGCGGAGTACCCAACCCGCCGGTGGACCCGGAAGCCGCCGGCCGCGGTCCTGCCAGTGGCATCCGCCTGCTCGATCTGTCCCACGAACTGGCGGTCCTGCGCGAAGGGTTTGGCCCGGTCTATGAGCCGGTGACCATTCCGCGCGGCATCTACGGTGCCGCCGGCGAAGTGGCCTCAATCGGCGTCGCCAGCCTGCTGCTGGCCCGCGCCGACCTTCCCGACGACGTCGTCGGCCGGGTGGTGGATGTCATGGTGCAGCGCTCGGCGGAACTGGTCCCGGCCGGCGCGCTGGGCGTGCAGTACCTGGACCCCCGGTCCCTGATCTACACGTCGGGCATCCCGCTCCACCCGGGCGCGGCGGCCGCCTACCGGCGGCACCACGGTTGACGACACCAACCGCTCAAGCCAATGCTCAGGCGGAAGCCAGCCCGCCGGCGCCGTCCTTCTCCTCCTGAGCAGCGGCGACGCGCTCATCGAAGTGTGCCGCAAGCAGTTCACCCGCGTGGGCGATGTGCTCGGTCATCGCCGTCCGCGTGGCCTCCGGGTCCTTGGCACGGATGCCCTCCAGCAGCCGGCCGTGGTCCTCGACCGTGGCCTGCGGCCAGCCGTGGATGGACGAATAGAACTGCCGCGGAACGTACCGGGTGATCAGGCTCAGCGCCCAGATGATCTTCCGGGAATCCGCCATCAGGTTGATCTGGCGGTGGAAGTCGTGGTTCTTCTCTTCGAGCAGCTCGTGGTTGTTCCGCCGGGCCGCCGCGATCAGCTCATGGTGGAGCGCATCCAGTTCGTCAATCTGTGCCTCCGTGGCATTGGCAGCGGCGCGGGCCGCGAGCTCCCCCGCGATCAGGGCCTGGACCTGGAACAGATCCCGGATGTCCTTGCCCGTCAGCGGCGCCACCAGGAATCCGCGCCGCGGCACCAGATCCAGGAAGCCCTCCACGCGCAGCGCCTGCAGCGCTTCCCGCGCCGGGGTGGTGGAGATGCCCAGTGCCTCGCCAATGGTCTCCGGCCGCACGGATGACCCGGGACGCAGCTCACCGGACATGATCAGCCCCCGCACATAGGCGGACGCCTCATCGCTCAGCTGCGGACGGACACGGCCCCGGGGACTGCGGCTGTTCATCAACGCTCCCTCTTGTAACATTTCCACCCTTGGATCACCCCTAAGATACGGCATGCGCTCCGGACCGTTGTGCGGAGCCCGGAGCGCATGCGTGACGTCCAGAGTCCGTTAGGCCCCGACGCCGGCCAGGCCCAGTTCGGCCAGGATCTTGTCCGTATGCTCGCCGATCGCCGGCACCGGATCCATCCGCACGGCCGCCTCGCGGGAGGTGACCGGCGGAATCAGGCTGCGCAGCGGCCCCACCGGGGAGGCCACGTCCCGCCAGCGGTTGCGCTCGGCCAGCTGCGGATGCGCGGAGAACTCATGCATATCGCGCAGCTGGGCATTGGCGATGCCTGCGGCATCCAGCCGGGCCAGCACGTCCGACGCCGGCATCCGGCTGAGCGTGGCATTGATCGCCTCATGCAGGGCTTCCCGGTGGTCCACCCGCAGCGCGTTGCCGGCGAACCGCGGGTCCTCCGCCAGTTCGGGCTGCTCCAGCACGCCGGAGCAGAACTTGGCCCACTCGCGCTCGTTCTGGATGCCGAAGAACACGGTGCCGTCCGCTGCCGGGAACGGCCCGTAGGGGGCGATGCTGGCATGCTGGGCGCCGCTGCGGGCCGGCGGGGCACCGCCGTATTCGGCGAAGAAATACGGCTGGGCCATCCACTCCCCCAGCGCCTCCAGCATGGAAACCTCCAGCACGTCGCCGCGCCCGGTGGAGGCGCGCTGCAGCAATGCGGTGAGGATGCCGGAGTAGGTGTACATGCCGGCGCAAATGTCCGCGATCGACACGCCGACCTTGGCCGGTGACTCGGGCGTACCGGTCACGCTGAGCATGCCGGCCTCGCACTGTACCAGCAGGTCGTAGGCCTTCTTCTGCTCATAGGAGCCGCCGCGGCCGTAGCCGGAGATGGAGGCGTGGATCAGCTTCGGATTCAGGGCCAGGGCCTCGTCCGGTCCCAGGCCCAGGCGTTCGACGGCTCCCGGCGCCAGGTTCTGCACCAGCACGTCGGCCCGGGACACCAGTTCCTTGAGCACGGCCAGACCGGACTCCGACTTCAGGTCCAGGACGATGCTTTCCTTGCTGCGGTTCAGCCAGACAAAGTAGCTGGCCATCCCGTGCACCTTGGTGTCGTAGCCCCGGGCGAAGTCGCCGGTATCCCGCTCCACCTTGATGACACGGGCGCCCAGGTCCGCCAGCTGCCGGGTGGCAAACGGTGCGGCCACGGCCTGCTCGAGCGAAACGACCGTGATTCCTTGCAGCGGCAAGCGTGCCATTACTGCTCCTCTCCGGCCCGTGCCAGGATCCGCTTGGCGCGCTCCGTGACCGGGCGGTCGATCATCTGTCCGTCCACTTGCGCGGCGCCGCCCTCGGCGCCGATCACCGAACGGGCCCACTGCACCTGGGCGTCGGTAGGGATAAACGCGTCCTGTACCGGGGCCAGCTGCGCCGGGTGGATGCACAGCTTGCCCCCGAAGCCGAAGCTGCGGCCCAGCCGTGCGGAGGCAACCACCGGCTCGGCGTCCCGGATATCGGTGGCCGGCGAGTCCAGCGGAGCGGTAATTCCCGCGGCCCTGGATGCTACCACCAGCGCGGAGCGGGCGTAGTCCAGGAACCGGTCGCTGCCGGCATCGGCATCCGCATCGATGTCCAGCGCGTAGTCGATGGCACCGAAGGCCAGCCGGGTCACGCCCGGCACCCGCGCCAGCTCGACGGCGTTCACCACGCCGGCGGCGGACTCAACGAGCGCCACCAGCGCCAGGCCGGCGGGTGCCAGCCGTTCGGCAAGTTCCCGGAGGACAGCCGGGTCCTCGGCCTTGGGCACCACCAGGCCCAGCAGGCCGTGACCGGCTGCTCCGGCGAGCTGCAGCAGCGCGGAGGTTTCGGCGTCGTAATTCTGCGTCCCGGGCGGGTTCACCCGCACCAGCGCACGGAAGCCGCCGGCCTCCGCCGGGGACAGCGCGCGCAGCGCCGCGGCCAGCGCCTCGGCCTTGTGCGCCGGGGCCACCGCATCCTCCAGGTCGACGATGACGACGCCGGCACCTGCCGCGGCTGCCTTGGCAAACCTTTGGGGACGGTCACCCGGGACGAACAATGCAGTCACCGCGCCGGCGACCTGTTCCGCCGGGGTCAGCTTCGTGTCCTCAGCGACGGCTGCACTCACTGGAAGTCCTCCACCGACGGAAGGGAGGACTCGTCCGGGCGGGCGGAATCCACCGAGGGCAGGAAGCCCTTCTTGTAGACCATGAAAGTGCGCCGGTAGGTGATCACGATTTTACCGTCCTGGTTGTAGCCTTCTGTGGCGACCGTGACCAGACCCAGGTTCGGGCGGGACTTGGATTCACGGAGGGCCAGCACCTTGGAGCGGGAGTAGATGGTGTCGCCCTCGTAGACCGGGTTCGGCATACGGACCTCGTCCCAGCCCATGTTGGCGAACACATTCATGGACAGGTCGATCGTGGACTGGCCCGTGACCAAGGCCAGGGTGAACGTCGAATTGACCAGCGGGCGGCCGAACTCGGTCTTGGCGCCGAAGTTCGCATCCACATGCGTCTTGGAAACGTTCTGCGTCGACAGCGTAAAGGACTGGTTGTCCGCCTGCGTCACGGTCTTGCCGAACGGGTGGTAATAGATGTCCCCCACGGTGAAGTCCTCGAACAGGCGGCCGGTCCAGCCTGCTACCTCGCGTCCGCCCTGGATCTGTTCCACGGTATCCCTCATAGCTGGTCTCCTTTGATCGCTTCGTGAATCACGCTAGCAGTGAATATATTTTGTTTTCCTCCACTCTTCCCCCTCGAGGCCGAGTTGTCAACGCGAAAAGAGGCGGGCACACCAACTATGGGATCCTTGATTGCCTCCAATATATTATGTACTCTCGGTTGCAGTTCATCAGGAACCCAGTCAAGGAGCAACGATGCCCAACCAGAACCCCGACCTTGAGCACCTGCGGCAGCAGACCCGCGACCTCTGCGCCCAGTTCCCGGACGAATACTGGCGGGAAACGGACCGCAACCGCCGCTACCCGCAGGAATTCGTGGACACCCTGACCGAAGCCGGCCTGCTCTCCGCCCTGATCCCCACCGAATACGGCGGCCTGGGTCTGGGCCTGGCCGAGGCCAGCGTCATCATGGAGGAAATCAACAAGTCCGGCGGCCACTCGGCGGCCTGCCACGCGCAGATGTACACCATGGGGGCCCTGCTGCGGCACGGCAGCGAAGCGCAGAAGCAGGCCTACCTGCCGCAGATCGCCGCCGGCAAGCTGCGGCTGCAGGCCTTCTCCATCACCGAGGACAAAGCCGGCTCGGACACCACCAGCATCGAAACCGAAGCCGTGCGCGACGGGGACGACTACATCATCACCGGGCACAAGAGCTGGACCAGCCGCATCGACGAATCGGACCTGGCCTTCGTGCTGGCCCGCACCTCCGAGAAGCCCCAGGGCCCGGGCACGGACAAGACGCACGGCATCACCCTGTTCCTGGTGGACCTGCGCCAGGTCCGCGCGGAGCAGCCGGACACCCTGAAGGTGGTCAAAGTCCGCACCATGTTCAACTACGCCACCAACCAGATCTTCTACCAGGGCATGCGCGTTCCGGCGTCGGCCGTCATCGGCCAGGTGGACAAGGGCTTCCGCTACGTCATTGACGGCTGGAACGCCGAGCGCATTCTGCTCGCCTCCGAAGCCATCGGCGACGGCTACTGGTTCACCCAGCGGGCCGTGGACTACGCCAATTCCCGCGAAGTCTTCGGGCGGAAGATCGGCACCAACCAGGGCGTCCAGTTCCCCATCACCGACGCCTACATGAAGGTCCGGGCCGCGGACATGATGCGCTACGAGGCCGCCCGGCTCTTCGACGCCGGCGAGCCCTGCGGCGCGGAGGCCAACATGGCCAAGCACCTGGCCTCCGAGGCCAGCTGGGCCGCGGCCAACGCCTGCCTGGACACCCACGGCGGCTACGGCTTCGTCGACGAGTACGACGTCGAGCGCAAGTTCCGCGAAACCCGCATGTTCCAGGTCGCCCCGGTCAACAACAACATGATCAAGGCCTTCGTGGCCACCAAGGTCCTGGGCCTGCCCCGCTCCTACTGATTCCCGGCCACCACGACGCTGGCCCCTGAGTCCGAATATACGGAACCCAGGGGCCGGCGTCGTTCTGCCCAACATTGCGGGAACCGCTAAGGGAACCCCGGCGCGCGGGCTGAGCGTGGACATGCCGCGATCGATCGATGTGCCGGCTGGTCGAAGCATGGTCTCCGTTGATATCCCCGATGGTTACGTTTTGAGAATTTCCAGCGGTTCCTGATGCCGCTTCCGCGGCTTTCGCCCGCCGCGCGGCAAAAGGCACCAACGCCGAGAGCAGGGCAGTGATGATTGCCCCCCGGTATGGCGGTAATCATGGGGCCACTTAGGGCTGGATTCAAGTCCTGTGCTTGCCTCGCTCCTACTGAAGACCGGGACAGACGAGGTCCCGGCCAGTCTCCGCCTGGTCCCTTACACCCGTTGCCACTGGGGCTTGTTCTCCCGCGTGTGGTCGTAGTACTCCCTGCCACGGAGCTCCCCCGCTGCCACCTCGTCCACGACGACAGTCACCCGCGGATGCAGTTGCAGCGCGGTCGCCGGGCAGAACGCTCCAATCGGCCCTTCGGCCATCTGCGCCACGGCGCGGGCCTTGGCGGCGCCGGTTGCCACCAGCAGCAGGGACCGCGCCTCCAGAATGGTTCCGACCCCCTGGGTGATGCAGTGGATCGGAACCCGGGCGGCCTCGCCGCCGAAGAAGCGGGCGTTGTCCGCCCGGGTGCGCGGCGAAAGGGTCTTGATCCGCGTGCGGCTGGCCAGGGAGGAGGTGGGCTCATTGAAGCCGATATGCCCATTGGCCCCGATGCCCAGCAACTGCACGTCGATCCCACCGGCGTCGATGATGGCCTGCTCATACGCGGCGCATGCGGCCGGCAGGTCCGCTGCGCACCCGTCCGGAACCTGCACCCGCGACGCATCCAGGCCCAGCGGGCGGGTGACCTCGCGGTTGATCACAGAATGGTAGCTCTCGGTATGACCCGGCGCCAGGCCGACGTACTCGTCCAGCGCGAAGGCACCCACGCGGCTCATGTCCAGCCCGGCCCGGGCCAGGGCCGCGAGCTCGGCGTAGGTAGCCAGCGGACTGGAACCGGTGGCAACCCCGAGCACGGCGTCCGGTTTGTTCCTGATCACCTTGGCGATCATGCGGGCGGCATAGGATCCGACGGCTGCGGCGTCTGGCAGGACGATGATTTCCATGCCTCCAGTGTAAACGGGAAACCAGAATTGATACGTACCAATTTTCTCTAGTGGGGCTGAAATCGTGCGAAACAGAACTAGAATGGGTCAGAGATCCGAACCAATTCGACCAACCCAGGAGGAACAGCGGCGGTGGAGGGCAACGCAGCAGGCATGGTTTCCGCGGCGGAAGGACGGCAGCTTCCCAAATACGAGGCGGTCGCGGATGCACTCGGGGAGCGTGTTCGAACCCTTGGCGCCCACGATCCGCTGCCCACCGAACGTGAGCTCATGACCGAATTCGAGGTCAGCCGGGATACGGTCCGCAAGGCGATCCAGCGGCTCGCCGCCCGAGGTCTCGTCTACAACATCCACGGTTCGGGCACCTATGTGGCCGACCCGGCCATGATCGCCAAGACGCTGCGGCTGACCTCCTTTTCCGAGGACATGCGCGAGCGCGGCCTGGACCCGTCCAGCAGGGTCCTCGCCGCGGAACGCCTCCCGGCCGACGAGAACGTTGCCCGAGAACTGGGCCTGGAGCCGGGAGCGCCGGTCCATTACCTCCGCCGCCTGCGCCTGGCTGGGGGCACACCGATGGCGATCGAATCGGCCTACCTGACGATCGAGGCCGCCGGCCTGGACGGCCTCGACCCCCAAGGTTCGGTCTACGACCAGCTCGCTGCGCGCGGCAGCCGGATCGAGCGTGCGACGCAGACCATCAGCGCCGTGAACCTGGACCGCAATCAGGCGCACATCCTGGATCAACCAATCGGAGCCGCTGCCATCAGGGTGGACCGCACCGGCTATACGGACCGCGGCCGGGCGGTGGAACGCACGGAAACCCTCTTCCGCGGCGACCGCTACAGCTTCGAACTCGTCGTCTCCCGGGAACTGTAAGGCCCATGCGCACTGTCATCCATTCTGCCCGGCGGATCACTGGCGCCACCGTCCTCCCGGATTCCTGGGTGCGCATTGAGGACGGCCGCATCGCCGCCGTCGGCTCCGGCGCCTGGCGCGGGGCCGCCCGCGCTGGCTGCCCGGCCGCAGATACCCGGGAGGTGGATGCAGCCGGCGCCTTGCTGACGCCCGGTTTCGTGGACATGCACTGCCACGGAGGTGGCGGCGTCTCCTTTGACGACGACGGCGACACGCACCGCGCGCCGGACACGCATCTGGCGCACGGGACCACCAGGCAGCTGGCCTCCTTGGTCACCAATCCGCTGGAGGCGATGGAGGCCAGCCTGCGCCGGATCGCGCCCTGGGCCGCAAGCTGCCGGACGGTCAAGGGCTTTCATCTCGAAGGGCCCTTCCTGGCCAGCGGCCACTGCGGCGCCCACAATCCCGCCTACCTTGCACCGCCCACGATCGACACCGTTGACCGGCTGGTCGAGGCCGGCGGCGGCCTCATCCGGCAGGTCACCGTCGCGCCGGAACTCGACCCCGGGTTCGCGGCAACCAGGCGGCTCATCGGGCACGGGGTGGCGGTCGCCGTCGGCCATACGGAAGCCGACTACGCCACCGTCCGGGCTGCCTTCGACGCCGGCGCCAGCATCCTCACCCACACCTTCAACGCGATGAACGGCCTTCACCACCGCGCCCCCGGTCCGGTCGCCGCGGCCTTCGACTCTCCGCACGTCACCCTCGAGCTGATCGCCGACGGCCACCATGTCCACGATCCCCTGCTCCGGCTGGCGTTCCAGGCGGCCCCCGGCCGGGTGGCCCTGATGACCGATGCGATGGCCGCCGCCGGCTGCGGCGACGGCGCCTACCGCCTCGGCTCGCTCGATGTGGACGTGAACGACGGCGTGGCCCGCCTGGTGCAGGGCGGTGCCATCGCGGGCAGCACGCTCACCATGGACGCGGCGCTGCGGCGCGCCGTGGCAGCCGGAATCGGCCTGCCGGAAGCGGTAGCAGCGGCCACCTCGGTACCCGCACGCGCCGCGGGCATGGGCGACGATGCAGGCACCATCGCCGTCGGCTCACCCGCGGACCTGGTCCTGCTGGACGAGGACCTGCGGCCGGTAAGGATCTGGCTGGCCGGGGATGAAGTCGAAGACACCCGGGCCCGTGGGCGGACGCTCTCAGCCGCTGACGCGTTCCCGGATCAGCTCACGGATACCATCGAAATGGCTCTCGATCAGCTTCGCAGCCTGACCTCTGTCACGGGCGGCGACGGCTTCGTAGATCTCCCGGTGCTGGCGCGCGGTCTCCTCCAGGACGATCCCCTCGGACGCCACATGGTCGTGAAGCTGGCGGTAGACCTGCCAGAATACGCTCATCAGGTTGGAGAGCAGACCGTTCTCCAGCGGTTCGAAGAGTTGGCGATGGAAGCGCTGGTCCTCATCAGTGATGGATTCGCCGGCCTCCGCCAGCTTCTCCATCCGCTCCACTGTTTCCCGGACGGCAGCCAGATGCGCATCCGTCATGGCGTCAATGGCTGCGCCGACCAGACCCGCCTCCAGCGCCTGGCGCACATCCACGAGTTCAAGCGCTTCATGCCCGTTGTGCCGCAACGAAAGCCGGCTGCGGAAGCCCAGCCCGCGCGCCAGCGCATCGAGGCTTTTCTGTGCTACGAACATCCCGTATCCGTGGCGGATCTCGATAATGCCCACCGCCTGTAGCACCTTCAGCGCTTCCCGCACCGTATTGCGTCCGACGCCGAGTTCGACGCACAGTTCGTGCTCGGTCGGCAGCGGGTCCCCCGGCTCCAGCCCCCGGTCCAGGATCAGGTCAATGATGTCTTCCTGGAGCCCCTCCATCCGGACGCGCGCGCTGTACCGTGCGCGCACCTCTGCCTCAGCTTTCATCCCTGTCCTCCCTGCTAACCGCCGCTTCCGGAAGAAGTCTGGCACCCCTGCTGCACTTGACGCTGCGTGTGACACGTCCTACTGATCTCCGCGGTCAAGGACGACAAGATCGTCTTCGAAAAGTTCGCCGAATACAATGGTCCGATGCCGGCACAGGCCGCCGGCATGACCTGGTTCCTGCTCTCGGACGCTGCCGCACGCGTCACCGCCGTCGAATCCGGCCGTGTCCAGGCGATCGAGGATGTGCCTTATCTGGACGTCGAACGACTGAGGTCCACGGTGGATGTGGAGTCGGTCCAGTCCTTCGGCCTGCTGTTCCTGATGTTCAACTGCACCGCCAAGCCCTTCGATGACAAGCGGGTTCGCCAGGCCCTGCACTATGCCCTGGACAAGGGCACCATCATCAACCGTGCCCTGCTGGGGAACGCGGCTGCGGCCAAGTCCTTCGTGCAGGAGAGCCATCCGGCCGATCTGCGGGCTGCCGGTGACATCACCGATCCAGGCCCTGCGCGTGCCCTCGCCCCGGGCGAGACAGCCGTCTGGCCGCACCTGAACCACGTGGTGGGCGAGGAACCGGCCCTCGTGGACATCGCATGGACGGGCCGGCAGGGCGCAGAGGAAATCCGCATCCGGACCAGCCATCCCCTGCCCTGACCGACGGTGGCACAATGGTCTCCATGGCCGCGATCATCCTGGGCTGGAACCCGGACCGCTGGGACGGCTGGGAACCGGATTACCCCACTGTCCTTGAGCTGGTTGGTGAGACCGGGACGTTTGCGGACCGGTGGAGCGTGGGCCGGCGCCGGAACATCTCTCCCGGTGCCGATGCCTGGCTGCTGCTGCAGGGCCGCCAGGGCCGGGGGCTGATCGGCCATGCTGTCATCAGGTCCAGTCCCTATCCGGACGTCCACCTCTCGGATCCGGGCCGGATGTCGATGTACGTCGACGTGGAATTCGATGCGCTGCTGCCGCGGGGCGACCAGCTACCGGCGGGCATCCTCTCCCAGCGTGTGCCGGGGGTCCGGTGGGATTCGATCCGAGGCTCGGGGGCAGGCATCGGCCCCGATGACGAGACTGCCGTCCGGAACCTGTGGGCGGAATACGTAGGACCTGCCGAGGCGGATCCGACGGTGCCGGTGCCCGGCTCCTATCCGGACGGTGCGCTGATCCGGGTGCCGGCCAACCGGTACGAGCGGAATCCGCAGGCCCGCCGGGAGTGCATCAACCATTACGGTACGAGCTGCGCAGTCTGCCGGTTTTCCTTCGAGTCCGTTTACGGTGACATCGGAACGGACTTCATCCATGTCCATCACATCGTTCCGGTGTCCCAGCTCGGTCCCGGCTATGAGCTGGACCCGCTCACGGATCTGGTGCCGCTGTGCCCCAACTGCCATGCGATGGCCCACCGGCGGACGCCCGACCCCTATACACCCGCCGAACTGCGCCGGATCATCTCCCGCTTCGGCTACCTCCAGGGTGATGTCATGAGTGACATTGAGCAGGAGTCCCTTGACGAGGCGCGCCGGATTTTGGGCACCGGCGGAATCGGCGGCTGAGCCGCCAGGTTCCCGCCGGCGCGGCAGCACGCAAACCGCTCCGGTGCCGGAAATCCGGCACCGGAGCGGTTATGACGCCGTTCTTACGGTTTACAGGCCGTCGTCGGGTGCACCGGGAGCGTCGTCAAGTCCCTCGGTGTGCGGCGGTTCCGGCACCACATCGTCGTCAATATCGGCTTCGTCCGCTGCGTCCTTGGCCTCGTCTTCGGCGTCCTTGGCCGCATCTTCGGCTTCATCCTCGGCCTCTTCGGCTGCCTCTTCCGCGGCCTCGGCATCGTCCCCGTTCTGGACGGGCACAGCTGCGGGATCGGCCTCCGGCACTGCCGCCACGGGAGCGCCGGCCACTGCGTCGCCGTCGTCCGGCTGGTCATTGAGGTCAACGTGTCCGGGCCCGTGTACGCCGTGGTCATCGACGGCGATGGCACCGGTCAGCGGGTCGATCCTGTCTTCGACGCCGTCCTTGGCCTGGGCGCCGGCCATTCCTCCGGCCATGAGCAGCCCGGCGATAGCGACAGTGCCGGCGATCTTTCGAGTCTTGTGTTCCATGGTTCTCTCCAAACAGGTCCGGGTGAGCCAAGCGGCACCGCCCTGGGGGAAGTTTTCCTGTGGTGCTGATGTCTCCATAGTTGGCCGTCTTGGTGAGATCAGCATGAGAAGTTCGTGAATCTTTTCTCATCTGGAGAGCGCCGGTGGTCCTGCGTAGCAGGAACCTGGATGGACGTTTGCGTCGAAGTCGAAACCCGCAATTCTGTGCCGGTGGGATACTGGCGGAATGGAGCTAACGGGCTGGCTGACCCCGGACGAATTTTGGGAACAGCACGACAGTGCGGAAAGGCTGATTCGGGCTTCCGCAGGGGAACTGCCGTGTTACGGGGTCAGCGGATGGTCCGGGCCAATCTTCCTTGGCGAATGGGACCTCGGCAGCCGCCCGCCGGTTACCGTGAGCCTCGTGCACGGGTCCGCCGAGGGGCCCCATGATTCAGGTGTGGAGTACGGGTCAGGACGCTCGAAAAACAGCCGTCCTTCATCGCATGATGGCCCAAGGACCTCCCGCGAACGGTAGTGATCTCGTCGATCGTCAGCGAGTCCTGGATGCTGCACCCAGTGACGAAATACGGATCCCGATCGATGGTGTCCGCGTTCCCTTTACTGTGTGGCGCGATTCAGACCGCTGGTGGGCGGCCGGCACTCATGCCGGTTATGGAGTGGTGCTCCAAGGCCTCGGGACCACCCCGGCTCCGTGGCACTCGAGGAGGTCCATGACATCGGACCCTATTTGAACGGCAGCCGTGCGCAGATCCGTGCCGTACGCGGGGAAAGTTGACAGTCACCTCTGGCGAGAACCGGGCGGATTGGAACCGGCTTTAGCGGTCGCCCTCGGCGCCTTCCTCCGACTGCTGGCCTAAGGCCACTTCATCTTCGGGAGCCGGGCTGCCGTAGCCGCCGGCATCAAGGTCATCGGTACCTGCGGAGGAATCGCCGGCAATTTCATCCTCCGGCGCCGGAGTGCCGTAACCTCCTGCCGCGGCATTCCGCTTGTCCCCTGCCTGTTCGCCGTTTGCATGCTCGGTCATGGTGATGCCTTTCTGCGAAGGATTCCGATTTTGTCAGCGCAACCTATCGGCCTGCTGCCTGAGATTCTGCCACCATCGGCGTTTAATAGGAATGCCTTCCGGCGGGCATGGAAATAGCTTGCAAAAGCCCCGCTTCCCAAAAGGAAGCGGGGCTTTACGGACAGGCGGTTCAGGCAGCGGCTTTTTGATAGGCCTCGACGACCTCGGCAGGGACCCGGCCGCGGGCGGAAATGCTGTATCCGTTGTCTTTGGCCCATTCGCGCACTTTCCTGGCCGTATCGCGCCGCGACGTGGTGGAGGCTGCGGATGCGGCTTTGCCGCCCTTGGATGCGGAAGCCGGCAGTTTGCGTCCCGCCTTAGCGTATTGCTCCAGCACTTTGCGCAGGGCGCGGGCGTCTGCGGTGGACAGGTCTATTTGATAATTTGTTCCATCAATTCCGAAATGGACGGTTTCATCGGCGTGTCCGCCGTCGAGGTCCGAAATCAGTTCGATCTTCATGCGCTGTGTCATACGAAGCAACCCCCAATATTGTCTGCGCTTTTGCGTGCTTAAAGATTAGGCACATCGAACTCTATTTCAAGACTTTTCCGCTGCCAGCAGGTAGTCCATTTCCAGCGGCCCCTGCGGCGATTACAATCCCTCAAACTACGGCAGCGCCCTGCCCCGCGCGGTGATCCAGAGCGAATACCACTCGTCGCTGGTCATGGCAGCGGCAACGCGCTCGGCGCCGGCGCAGGCCCGGATCCGTTCCGGGTTGCTGGTGCCGACCACGGGCCGGATGTTGGCCGGGTGCCGCATCAGCCAGCCGAGCACGACGGCCTCCGGCGTCGCATCCCGGTCCGCGGCGAGCGCGGACACCAGCGCCGCAGTGGCCGCATCCTGTCCGGTTTCCGCTGCGCCGGGCGCACCGCTGTAGCGGCCCTGCGCCAGCGATCCCCACGCCTGGAGTTCAACCCCGTTGGCCTGGCAGTACTCAAGGGTGCCGTGTGGAAAACCCAGGTCCGCGGCTTCCGCATGGTTGACCAGTACGCCGGTCTCCAGCCATTCGCTGCGGTGCAGGCTCATCTCCAGCTGGTTCGCCGCCAGCTGGTCCGGCAGTGCGGACTGCAGCCAGCGCATCTGCGGACCGGACATGTTGGACACGCCCAGGTGCAGTACTTTGCCGTCGTCCTTGAGCTGCTGGAATGCTTCGGCGATCTCCTCCGGATGGGCCAGCGGATCCGGCCGGTGGATCAGCAGCGTCTCCACCCGCTCCGTACTCAGCCGGCGCAGGCTCTCATCGACCCGGGCGAGGATGGCCTCCCGGGAGGAGTCGTACCTTCCCACCCGGTCCGCCGCGGGCAGGCGGATACCACACATGGTCTGCAGCCGGATCCCCTCCCGCAGTTCCGGACGCCCGGCAAGGACCCGGCCGAACACCTCCTCCGCCTTGCCGTGGGCGTAAATATCCGCATGGTCGAAGTCAATGATGCCCGCTTCCAGAGCGGCGTCGACGGCGGCGTGGGCCGCGGCGATGTCGGCGGCGGTCAGCGGCCCCGTTCCCCCAGCCTCCGCCCAAACCCATGCGGCCGAAGATCAGGTGGGAACCGGCGTCGTTCTTTGTCCCGTTGTTCACGCGGTGACCACCGCATAGCGGGAGGCGACGTCACCGGGCGGAATCATTTGGGCACCGAGCAGCGAGAACCTGGCCCCCGCGGCACTGGGCGGGTAGGCCGGCCGTCCTTCCCCCAGCACCGAGGGCAGGACGTGCAGGTACACCTCGTCCACCAGCCGCTCACTGAACAGCAGCTCGGTCAGGGTCAGGCTGCCCCAGACGATCACGTCCCCGCGGCTTTCTTTGAGCGCGCGGATGCGTGCGGCGATGTCGTCGCCGATGACCTGTGCCTCGCCGTAGCCCCAGGTGGCGCGGTCAAGCGTCGTGGACACCACGTACTTGGGCAGCCTGTTGATCGGCTCGGCCACCGACTCCTCCTGCGGGTCCGCCCCGGGCCAGTATTCGGCGAACATCGAGTACGTGACGCGGCCCAGCAGGATCGCCGAACAGTCTTCCAGCAGCCGGCGGTTGGCGTCATTGATCCCGGTCCAGCCCCGGATCTGCTCCATGAACCGCAGCCCGCCGTCCGGCTCGGCGGCAAACCCGTCCATGCTCGTGAACTGCTGGATGATCAGCTTGCCCATGATGGTCCTTCCGTAGGCGCTCGCCCACCAGTCTCCGCCTGCGGCGGGCGGAAGGAAACCCCATGTGCTAAGAAGGATCCGGCCCTCTTGGCCGTGCAAGACCGCGAACCTGACCCGCGAACGGAAGGCAGAAATGCGCACTCGCCGGATTGGCACCCACGACGTCGGCACGATCGGACTGGGGTGCATGAACCTCAGCCACGCCTACGGCGTTCCGCCGGCGCGCGAGGATGCTGCCAAGCTGCTGCTGCATGCGCTGGACAACGGCGTGCGGCATTTCGATACCGCAGCCCTCTACGGTGCCACGGCGAATGAGACGCTGGTGGGCGAGGTCCTGGGCCCGCGGCGGGACGAATACTTCCTGGCCAGCAAGTGCGGCATGACCAGCGACGGCGGCCCGCGTGTGATCGACGGCCGGCCGGAAGTGCTGAAGGCCACCTGCGAGGATGCGCTGCGGCGGCTGCGCACGGACCACATCAACCTCTACTACCTGCACCGCTGGGACAAGAACATCCCCATCGAGGACAGCGTGGGTGCCCTGGCCGAGCTGGTGGCGGAGGGCAAGATCGGCGCGGTTGGCCTGTCTGAGGTCTCCGCCGCCACACTGCGCCGGGCCCACGCGGTCCACCCCATCGCAGCGCTGCAGACCGAATACTCGCTCTGGACCCGCAACCCGGAGCTGGGCACCCTGGAGGCCTGCCGCGAACTCGGCACCGCGTTCGTCGCGTTCAGTCCGCTGGCCCGCGCCTTCCTCACCGGCAAGCTCCGGGACACCTCCGCGCTGGACGCCAAGGACATCCGCCGAACCATGCCGCGCTTCTCAAACGAGAACTACCCGAAGAACCTGGCCCTGCTGAACGGCTTCACGGCGCTGGCCGACCAGGCCGGATGCACGCCCGCCCAGCTGGCCCTCGCGTGGGTCCTGGGCCGGGGCGAGCACGTCATTGCGCTGCCCGGAACCACCAGCATCGCGCATCTGGATGAGGACCTGGGCGCGGACAGCGTCCGGCTGGACGAGGAGCTGCTCGGCCACCTGGACGGGCTGATCAATGAGCAGACCGTCCACGGGGCACGGTACAGCGCCGCCGCGCATGCGGACGTGGATACCGAGGTTTTCGCCTAACTGGTCTCCTTGCCTAGCCGGTATGGCTGCGCAGGAAGTCGATGCTGCGCTCCAGCGCCTGCCGGGCCGCTTCCTTATCCAATTCGAACTGGTACTGGTGCCGCAATCCGGAACTGCTGCTGGGGAAGAACTCCTCTACCTCCACCCCGTGCGCAGCCAGCGTCCGGGCCAGCGCCAGCGAGTGCGGCAGCAGCGGATCGGCGTTCCCGGCGGAGATGAAGGCCGGCGGAAAGTTCTTGCCCACGTACTTCGTCACCGATGCCAGCCCGACATACGGCAACTCCAGGTAGTTCCTGGACCCGGTGTAGGACCAGAGCACCGTGCGCAGGAATCCCTGACCGCTGCCCCCGCGCGCCCCGACCAGCGACAGGTCGTACCCGCCGCAGTGCAGCAGCACCGCGCGGAGCCGATCCGCGGCGATGGGGGTGGCAATGCCCAACTGCTTCGCATAGTCCGGGTCGGAGACCACCAGCGCCAGCTGCGCGGCAATCTGGGCGCCGGCCGAGTCCCCGGCCAGCACCATCCGGAACGGATCAATGTGCAGACGCTCCGCGTGACGCTCCAGATAGCTCAGGGCAGCGGCCGCCTGGCGCACCGGCTCCGGATACTTATGATCGCTGGCCAGCGAATAGCCGACCCCGACAGTCGTAAAACCGTGGGACGCCAGAATGCGCAGGTAATGGGCAATGTTGTTCTTGCTGCCCGAGATCCATGCGCCGCCGTGCAGCCAAACGATCGTCGGCAGTTGCTGGGACTCCTGTTCCGCACGCGTCGGGTAGAACACGTCCAACAGAGTCCGCCGGCGATCTGCCAAGTATTCCTGGTCCAGCAGCTCACCGATGGCGCCCGGTACGTGCCTGCCCATCGCCACGGCAATACGGCGGCCATTCCGGTCGGACACGGCCCGGATCACGACGGCTGCCGGACGGGGACTGGAGCGGATCCACAGCAGCAGGGAACCAGCGAGCGAGGCCACCGCTGCAGCGCCGGTGGCTACCAGGGACACGGTGCGGGGCGAGTGTGCGTGTGAGGACATGAAGACCTCCTCATCGTCTGACGATATGCTCTATCGTCACCGACCGACCTAGGAACAAGTTAGGGAACATTCAGGCAGCCCAGTTGAGGTCGATGGTGCCAGGGCTGGAACTTCGGTGACGCCGGGCAGACACGGCCGGGTAAAATCGTCCCCCGGAATACTCCGCCATCCCCGCCTGTTGCTTCTGCTGACGCTTGCCCTCGGAGGGCCAGCCTCTCCCTACCTCAGCCAAGCATTGATCAGCTCAACCTTTAATGCCGTCCCGATGCATCCTAAGAGGACCCTTTTTGAATCAACCAACCACATCCGGGACTGCCCCGAACCGGAAGCCGGACATCGCAGCGCCTGACCATACCCGGCGGAACCGCCGCGTGATTCGGCTGCTGCTGGCCGCCTCCTTCGTGGTCATCCTGAACGAAACGATCATGAGCGTAGCGCTCAGCGAGCTAATGACGGATTTGGGCATCACGGCCATCGCCGCACAGTGGCTCACCACTGCCTTCATGCTGACCATGGCGGTGGTCATCCCGATCACCGGCTTCCTGCTGCAGCGTTTCAACACCCGGCCGGTCTACACGGCCGCGATGTCCCTCTTCTCCGCCGGTACGCTGATTGCCGCGCTGGCGCCCGGTTTCGAGGTGCTGCTGGTGGGCCGCATTGTGCAGGCGACCGGCACCGCCATCATGATGCCGCTGCTGATGACCACCCTCATGACGCTGGTTCCGGCCGCGGACCGAGGCAGGACCATGGGCAATGTCTCGACCGTCATCTCCGTGGCCCCGGCCATCGGCCCCACAATTTCCGGCATCATCCTCAACGTCCTGTCCTGGCGCTGGATGTTCTGGCTGGTGCTGCCCATCGCCGCCGCCATGCTGCTGATCGGCTCACGCCGGATCGAGAATGTCACCGAACCGCGGCCCGCTCCCCTGGACATTCCGTCGGTCATCCTCTCCGCCGCAGGCTTCGGCGGCCTGATTTATGGACTCAGCCTGGTCGGTGCGGGTGCCGGGCACGGTGGAACAACGACGGCGGCCCCCACCGCGCTGCCGATGTGGCTCTCCTTGGGCGTCGGGGCCGTTGGTCTGGCTGCCTTCATCCTGCGCCAGCTGCGGCTGCAGCGCGCGGACCGTGCGCTGCTGGACCTGCGCACCTTCCAATCCACAACGTTCTCCATAGCGGTGGGACTGATGGCTGTGAGCATGGCGGCGCTGTTCGGCACCATCGTGGTGCTGCCGATCTACCTGCAGCAGGTACTGGAACTGGAACCGGTCCAAGTCGGGCTGTTGCTGCTGCCGGGCGGCCTGCTCATGGGCTTGCTCGCGCCGACCGTCGGCCGGCTCTACGACCGCTATGGTCCAAGGGTGCTGCTGGTGCCCGGGACCGCCGTCGTCAGCGGCGTGCTCTGGTTCCTGTCCACCGTGAACGAATCGACGTCGCCGTTCGTCGTGCTGGGCGCGCACCTGGTACTCAGCCTGGGCTTGGCGCTGCTGTTCACTCCGCTGTTCACCGCGGGACTGGGAGCCGTCCGGCCGCAGCTGTATTCACACGGCAGCGCCATCGTCGGCACAGTGCAGCAGGTGGCCGGCGCCGCGGGGACGGCCCTGTTCGTGACGGTCATGTCCCTCCAGTCGGCGGCGCTGGCGGGTGCCGCCCCGGCGACCTCCGCTGCAGTTTCGGGCGGGGTACGGGCAGCCTTTCTGACCGGCGCGTTCATCTCCCTCTTTGCCGTCGTCGCGGCCTTCTTCATCCGCAAGCCGGAGATCACGGTTCCGGAAGGCGCACCGGCCCCGCACTAAGCGGTGCCCATGCTAAGCGGTGCCCGTGCTAATCACTGTCCGCATCAATCGGTGCCGGCACCGATAAGTCCTTGACCACCTCCTGGCCGTCTTCCACCCCTAGATTAGCGGTGCGGAACGGCGCCGGGCGCAGTGTCAGCGATACCGCGCCGGCCGCCGTCGTTCCGCTGTCCACCAGCATGAAGCCGGACGGTACGGTCGCCTCGTCGAAAAGGCGCTTACCCTTCCCCACCACCACCGGGAAGATCAGCAGCCGATATTCGTCAATCAGTCCGGTGTCCTGCAGGCTGCGGGCCAGCCGGTAGCTGCCATGGATCTGCAGCTCGCGCCCGGGACGGGACTTCAGCTCGGCGACAGCGTCCTCCACCCCACCTGAAATAACCGAGGTGTTGGACCAGGTCGGCGCCGCCACCGTGGTGGAAACCAGGTACTTGGGCAGGGTGTTCAGGGCGGTGGCCACGGGGTTGCCGGGATCCGTCACCTGTTCCCAGTACGGCTGCATCATCTCGTAGGTGGCCCGCCCCAGCAGGATGGCATCGGCCCGACTGAACCAGCCGTCTACGATGCTCCCGAAGTCCTCGTCCAGATGCGGGACCAGCCATCCGCCGCGGTCGAAACCGCCGCTGGTATCCTCATCCGGCCCGCCCGGGCCTTGCATGACGCCGTCGAGGGTCAGGAAAGTGTGGACGGTCAGTTTCACCGTTCCTCCTTGCGCGGCGCCGCGGCTGTGCCGGTGGCTGCCGGCCGTTCGTGCTCCTCATGTTCGTGCTCCTCATTTTCCCTGGCCCCTTCCTCCGGTCCCTCATAACCGTGGTCTTCGTCCATGGTGACCTCGTCGAACGGGAAGGCTCCGGACAGGACCCGCTCCACCTGGCCGCGGTCGACTTCCTTGGTCCAGGTGCCGATCAGCAGTGTGGCCACGGCGTTGCCAGTGAAGTTGGTCAGCGCGCGGGCCTCGGACATGAAGCGGTCGATCCCGACGATCAGGCCAACTCCGTCCACCAGGTCCGGCCGGTGCGACTGCAGGCCGCCGGCCAGGGTGGCCAGGCCGGCGCCGGTGACGCCGGCGGCACCCTTGGACGCGATGATCATGAACACCAGCAGCGAGATCTGCTCACCCAGGGACAGTGGCGTGCCCAGGGCCTCCGCGACGAACAGCGCCGCCATCGTCAGGTAGATGGCAGTGCCGTCCAGGTTGAAGGAATACCCCGTCGGCACGGTGACGCCGACCACCGGCTTCGCGACACCCAGGTGCTCCATCTTGGCGATCAGCCGCGGCAGCGCGACCTCGGAGGATGAAGTGGAGAAGATGAGCAGGTATTCACGGGCCAGATACCTCATCAACCGGAAGATATTGACCCCGGTGACGAACTTAAGCAGGGTTCCCAGCACCACCACAATGAAGACGGCACAGGTGATGTAGAAGGCCAGCATGAGGGTCGCCAGGCTGATGATCGCCTGGATGCCTGTTTGGCCAACGACGGCGGCAATGGCGCCGAAGGCTCCGATCGGAGCCAGCCACATGATCATGGCCAGGATCCGGAACACGAGCGTCTGGAAGGATCCGATCGCCTTCAGGATCGGTACGCCCGAGCGGCCCATCCGCTGGAGGGCGAAGCCGACCAGCAGTGCCACGAACAGGGTCTGCAGGATACTCCCGGAGGTCAGCGAGGACAGCAGGGTGGTGGGGATGATGCCGAGGATGAACTCGGAGGTTCCCGCGGCTTCGCTTTCGCCTCCGCCTTCAAAGGTGCCGCCCTGAAGGTTGAGCCCCTGGCCCGGTTCAACGAGGTTGCCAACAATGAGCCCGATGGCCAGTGCAAACGTGGACATCAACATGAAGTAGCCCAGCGCCAGACCGCCGACCTTGCCAACGGTGGCCGCTTTGGCGATCGATCCGACGCCCAGCACGATGGTGCAGAAGATGATCGGGGCAATCATCATCTTGATCAGCGCGATGAAGCCGTCGCCCAGCGGCTCCAGCGCCCGGGCGAAGCCGGGCGCCAGCAGCCCCAGCACGGCACCCAGCACGACGGCGGCGATCACCGTTATATAGAGGACATGGGTCCTGTCCTTCTTCTTCCTGGCCTCTGGGGGAGGTGCAGTACTTCCCGCCGGGACCTGGGCCGAGGATGACATCGATGTCTCCTTAGAAGTGGGGAAATACCCTACTACTGTCCCATCATGTGAAAGGGATCACCATGGCTGGTCCCGGCGTCGAACGCTTACCCCAGCTTTTCCAGCTGCTCCCGCGCCCGCTGGACTGCCCGCCGCTCCTGGTCGGCCAGGCGGCGGGCCAGTTCGCGGCTGCGTTCGGCGTACCTGATGTCCTTCGCGGCCGCCGACCGCTCCCGTTCCAGGTCCTCGATCCGGTCCTTCAGCCGCTCGAGCTCAGCGGAAATCTCCCCGCGCCTGGATTCCGCTTCGCGTAGCTGCTGCTCGGCGTCCGACACGTCCGCCTCTGCCTGCCGCAGACCGAGCTCGGCGTCGTCGAGGTCGGCCTGTGCCTGTTCGCGGCGGCGCCGCTCTTCCTCAGCTTTCCGGTCCTCGGCTGCTTTGCGGTCCGGTGCAGCGCGGCTCCTAACCTGCGTCGGGACGTCAGCATCTGCCCTCGCCGGGACGGCAACCGCTCCGGACAGGTCCACCGGCTCCAATCCGCTGGTGAACAGCCCCCGCACCAGCAGCCCGCTGCGGACGGCGGCCGCCGCAGCCGGATCGCTGATGGCCGCACGCAGAGTCTGTTCCAGGTCGGTGGCCGCCGCGTCGCTGAGGGCGTTGCCAAGTTCACCGGCCAGGTCCCGCCCGGAACGGACGACGTCGGCCAGCACCTGGTGCCGCTGCCCGCCAAGGTCCCGGAGCGCCGGGGCGTCCCCCTCCTTCTGGGCCCGGCGGAAAGATTCGCCCAGTTCCAAGGCGGCGGCGATTTCCCCGGGACGGTGCCGGGCAAGCATGTTCACCGCCCACGCAGCGGCGTTCGGCTTGGGCAAACGGCCGATCTGCCGGGCGGCCTCGGCATCCCCCTCTACTTTGGCGGCCTTGGCCTTGTCCTTCCGCGCAGCGATGAACTCCCCGGGCGGCAGGGCGTAAAGTTCGGCGGCGGCAGCGGCCAGATCCATAGGACCATCCTAGATCCGCGGAAAAACGTGATCCGCGGCCCTGGCACTATACTCTTTGGCAGCCATGACGAACCTGCCCTCCCCTCCCGCGACCGTCCGCATCGATGCCTGGCTGTGGGCGATCCGCGCCTACAAGACCCGGTCAGCAGCGACGGCAGCCTGCCGCGCCGGACATGTGCGCCTCAACGGCAACCCGGCCAAGGCCTCCCAGACCGTGGTGCCCGGCGACACCATTCGGGTCCGGCAGCCCGGCTTCGAACGCATCCTCGAGGTCCGCCGCCTGATCGCCAAGCGCGTCGGGGCCGAGGCAGCCTCCCACTGCTTCACCGACCGCACTCCGGAGCGCCCGCCGATGCCCGCGCTCGGCCTGCCGCAGCGGGACCGCGGCACCGGACGGCCTACCAAGAAGGACCGCCGCGATATGGAGAAGCTGCGGGGGCCGAAACCGTAGGGGACGGCTTCTCAGGCGCCGTGCGGCACTACGACCCCGCGGCCGGAGAGCTCCCCGGCTTCCAGCCTGCGGTAGGCCTCAAGCCCGTCCTCCAGTGGGAAGGTTTCGATCTCCGGTTTGATCTGGCCGGCCTTGTACATCGCGACAACCTCGTGCAGGTCCTCGATGGTGCCCCAGTAAGTGTTGGTGATCAGCGATTCGTAAGGGGTATTGAAGAAGCTCCACTCATGCGTGCCGCCGGCGATTCCGACGACGGTCAGCCGCGACCCCTGCGCCATCACTGAGGTTGCGGTCTTGAGGGTCGGCGCCGCACCGACGAAGTCGAAGGCGGCGTCTACGCCGCGGCCGCCGGTCAGTTCCCTGATCTGCTCGATCTGGCCGTCGCCGCCGGGAACGGTCAAGGCACCGGCAGCCTCGGCCTTCTTCATCGCCTCCTCCTTCATATCGGTGGCGATAATCGTGGCGCCGGTCAGTGCCTTGAGGATCTGCACGCCGATCTGGCCCAGACCGCCCAGGCCAATGACCAGCGCGGACCTGCCGCCGCCGGCCAGGTGCGGCAGCGCCTGTTTGATGGCGTGGTAGGGCGTCAGGCCGGCGTCGGAAAGCGGAGCGGCGGCGATCGGATCGGCATCGCCCAGCGGCACCAGGTTGCGGACGGGGACGGCCACGTACTCCGCCATGCCGCCGTCGCGCCCCAGGCCGATGCCCAGGTACGGCATCTGCGCGACGTTTTCGCAGTAGGTGTCCTGGCCTCGCGAACAGGCTTTGCACCGGCCGCAGCCGACGGGACCGTAGACCAGGTAGGCGTCGCCGATTTTGACGCCCTCGACGCCGTCGCCCAGTTCCTCCACCCAGCCCGAGTTTTCATGGCCCAGCGTGAATGCCGGCTTCTGGGCGCCGGGCATGCCCTCGTCGAATTCCTTGTAGATGGCCACATCCGAGTGGCAGGCGCCGGCACCGGCCACCTTGAGCAGGACTTCGCCGGGGCCCGGCTTGGGTCGCTCGACGTCCTTGAGAACGGGGAACTTCTTCCAGTCTTCGAACACGATTGCGCGCATGCTGCTTTCCTTCCGCTGCAGGTGCTGCTGCCGTTTGGGGAAGTGCTGATGGCCCGGAGCCCACCATGGGCCATTCTTCGCTCCCGGCCAACTGAAAGCAATGGCACACACTCCGGGTCGCTTCCCGAATACCGTCACCGGCGGAAGCTACCGTGAGGATATGAGCACGATCACCAACGGTTCGGTACGCGGCAGCCGCCTCCACCCGGAACCCGGCCGGCGCTATTCCATCGAGGAACTCACCATGCTCGCCGACCAGGGCGATGCCTGGGCCATGTGCAAGGTGGACGAGTGGGAGCGGAGCTTCGCCCACGCCTACGCCGGGGACCTGCGGGACGTCTGTCCGGATGCGGACTGCGAACACTGCGGCGAACCGGTCAATATCTGCTATGGCGAGGACGGCGCCGTCCTGGACGTCGACCACGGCGGCTGGGCCCACTATCCCGGTGTCGTCCAGGCCAAGGCCTCGTAACCCACGACGGCGGTGCCTCAGGTTCCGAGGAAAAGGGAACCTAAGGCACCGCCGTCGTTATGATCCGGCTTCAGCTGATCCTAGATCAGGAAGTCATCCGCGCCTTCCAGGTGCGGAGCCTCCGGAATCAGATCATCCGCGCCATGCTTGGCCAGCACGACGACGCCGTCATCCGCGCCTTCCAGGTGCGGAGCCTCCGGAATCAGGTCATCCGCGCCATGCTTGGCCAGCACTTCGCCGGGATCAACGTGGCCCGGCGCATGCACACCATGGTCGTCACCGGGTTCCAATCCGTCGTCGAGGCCGCCCTTGGCCATGGCGGCGCTGCTGCCGCCGAGTGCTCCGGCCAGCAGTACCCCTGCCAGAGCCGCTGACCCCATGAGCTTCTTGGTCGCGTTTTTCATTGTCCTGTCCTATCACTGGTTTCTGCGTGCCCGTTCCGGCACTTGGTCAGGTCCTTGGATGCAGTGCCGGCTTCCCATCGCTGCGGAGCCCTCAGGCTTCCCGGGTCCTTGCTTCCTTGTGTTCCTGCATCATTTTTCGCAGGTCGGAGTGAGAAACAGATGAGGTGCCGATGAGGAATTTCTCATTGCCTATACCAATAAGGTCCGCCCGGACGTGACCAGCCCAACAGCCTGCCCACGGCCCCGTTAAACACTCGGTCAACATCCGTTCATCTGCCGGTGATTGGCTCTGGTCGGGATCTTTCTGAGCGGCGATCATTTAGCTAGCGCCGCCGGCCGGTTCACCAATCCATTCGAGGCTCAACTTGAGCCATCTCCAGGGGGAGTACTTCTGAAATGACATATCCGTCATGGAAGCCCCTGCTGGTGACAGCCCTGTCGTGCGGCCTGATGGCCGCTCCGATCAGCGCGTTACCTGCAGCGGCAACCGGGACCGCGGCACCCGCCGGCTCCGGCATCATCATCAATGAGGCGTATCTGTCCGGCGGCAGCGCCGGCGCGGCCTTCAAGAACAAGTTCGTCGAACTGTACAACACCACCGGCGCACCGGTGGACCTGGCCGGTTGGTCCTTGCAGTACCGTTCCGCCGAGGGCGCATCTGCACCCAATGGCGTAGCACCGCTGGAAGGCACCATTCCAGCGAACGAGACCTTCCTGGTCCAGCTGAACAGCAACGGCGACACGGGTGCCGAGCTGCCGGCCCCCGACGCCGTCACTTCGCTCAGCCCCTCCGGCACCAAGGGCACGCTGGTCCTGTCCAACCAGGCCGCGGCCGTGGCTGACCTGGGCATCGGTTCCGTTGTCATGCACCCAAGCGTGGTGGACCTGCTGGGCTACGGCACGTCCAACACGTTCGAAACCGTAGCGGCCAAGTCGCCGGACAATAACCAGGATGTCCGGTCCCTGAACCGCACCGATTTCGCGGACACAGATAACAACCAGGCAGACTTCTCCCTCAGCCCGGAGATCACCCCGGAGAACTCCGCAGCCGAGCCGGCCCCGGAGCCGACGGAAGAGCCGACCGCGGACCCCACGGCTGAACCGACCGCGGAACCTACGGCAGAACCGACAGCTGAGCCGACCACCCCGGCGGACGTCACCGCGATCGCCGAGATCCAGGGCACCGGAGATGCCAGCCCACTGCTGAACACCACGGTCACCACGCGCGGCAAGGTCACGGCCGCTTACCCGACCGGTGGCTTCAACGGCTACTACATCCAGACCCCGGGCACCGGTGGTGACCTGGAGTCGCACGCCGCGTCCCATGGCATCTTCGTCTACTCCAAGGACACGGTCGGCGAAGTCCAGACCGGCGACTACGTCGAGGTCACCGGCACGGTCGGCGAGTACTACGGCCTGACCCAGCTCAGCGTCGCCGCCGGCGGCTTGACCAAGCTGGATGAGGCAGCCGAAGAGGTCAAGGCAGCCACGGTCGAGTTCCCGGACACCGACACCGAGCGTGAGGCCCTGGAGGGTATGCTCCTCGACCCGCAGGGTTCGTACACGGTCTCCGACAACTACGGACTGAACCAGTACGGCGAGATCGGTCTGGCCGCCAACGGCCCGGCGCTGCTCCAGCCGACCGTCGCCGGTCTGCCTGGCACCCCGGAGCACGATGCCGTGGTCGCCGACAATGAGGCGCGCGCCGTCACGCTCGACGACGGTGCCACCACCAACTTCATGAACAACGCCAACAAGAACAAGCCGCTGCCGTACCTCACCGGTGAGCATCACGTCCGGGTAGGTTCGGAAGCGGACTTTACTGCCGGCGTCGTTCTCGACTTCCGCTACGACGAGTGGCGGTTCCAGCCGCTGGCGGAGCTGACCCCGGCGAACGCCGGGACGGTCCAGCCCGCATTCTTCAACGACACCCGCACGGCGGCTCCGGCCAACGTCGGCGGCAACGTCAAGCTGGCCAGCTTCAACGTGCTGAACTACTTCGCAACCACCGGCGACCAGCTCACCGGCTGCACCTTCTACACGGACCGCGAGAACAATCCGATCACCGTCAAGAGCGGCTGTGACGCCCGCGGCGCGGCCAACGCCGAGAACCTGCAGCGCCAGCAGGACAAGATCGTCGCCGCAATCAACAGCCTCGGCGCCGACGTCGTCTCCCTCGAGGAGATCGAGAACTCGGCGACGTTCGGCAAGGACCGCGACATGGCGCTCGCCGCCCTGACCGACGCGCTGAACGCTGCCGCCCCCGGCACCTGGGACTATGTCCGCTCCCCCGCCGTGCTGCCCGCCGATGAGGACGTGATCCGCACCGCCTTCATCTACAAGAAGAACGCTGTGGAACCGGTAGGCGAGTCCGTCATCCTGGACCACGAGGCCTTCACCGGCATCGCCCGCCAGCCACTGGCCCAGGCCTTCAAGCCCGCCGGCGCCGGTGACGAGGACAAGTTCATCGCGATCGTCAACCACTTCAAGTCCAAGGGCTCCCCCGCGACGCCGGAGGATACCGACCAGGGACAGGGCAACTCCAACCTGGCCCGCACAGCCCAGGCTGAGGCGCTGGTGGAATTCGCCGACGCCGAACAGGAGCGGCAGGGAACCGACAAGGTCTTCCTGATGGGCGACTTCAACGCCTACGCCGCCGAGGATCCGATGCGGGTCCTCGAGGAGGCCGGCTACGTCAACCAGGGCGCCAAGACCGGCAAGCACAGCTATGCCTTCGGCGGCATGGTCGGCTCGCTGGACCACATCCTGGCTTCCCCCGGTGCCGACGCCACTGTGACCGGCGCCGACATCTGGAACATCAACTCCGTTGAGTCCATCGCGCTGGAATACAGCCGGTACAACTACAACGCCACCAACTTCTACACGGCGGATGCGTACCGGTCCAGCGACCACGACCCGATCCTGGTCGGGCTGAACCTCGGCGGAGCCGCGGAAACCACTGCGGAAGTCAACCTGCTGAACATCAATGACTTCCACGGCCGCATCGACTCGAACACCGTGAACTTCGCGGGCACCATCGAACAGCTCAAGGCCGGTGCCCCCGAGGGCAGCAGCCTGCTGCTGTCCGCCGGTGACAACGTGGGTGCCTCCGTCTTCGCCTCCTCGATCCAGCAGGACCAGCCGACCATCGACGTGCTGAACGCGCTGGGCCTGCAGGCCTCGGCTGTGGGCAACCACGAATTCGACACCGGCCTGTCCGACCTGACCGACCGCATCATCGGCGCGGAGGAGCCCAACGCAGACTTCGCGTACCTGGGCGCCAACGTCTATGAAAAGGGCACCACGACCCCGGTCCTGGACGAGTACGAGATCTTCGATGTCAACGGAGTGAAGGTCGCCGTCATCGGCGCCGTCACCCAGGAAACCGCGTCGCTGGTCAGCCCCGGCGGCATCGCTACCGTGGACTTCGGCGATCCGGTCGAGGCCGTGAACCGCGTGGCTGCCGAAATCGAGTCGCAGGATCTGGCCGACGTCATCGTCGCCGAATACCACGAAGGCGCCGGCGAAGGCACCCCGGACGGTTCCACTCCCGAGGAGGAGATCACCGACGGCGGCGCGTTCGCCGAGATCGTCACGCAGACCTCCGCTGAGGTCGACGCCATCTTCACCGGCCATACGCACAAGCAGTACGCGTGGAGCGTGCCGGTTCCCGGCGCCCCGGAGCGCACCCGCCCGATCGTCCAGACCGGCAGCTACGGCGAGAACATCGGCCAGATCGAACTGACCATCGACACCGAGACCAACGACCTGGTGGCCCACACGGCGGCGAACGTCGCCCGGACCACGGAGAGCGCCGAATCCCTGGTGACGGCCTTCCCGGCCGTGGCCACGGTCAAGACCATCGTGGATGCCGCCCTGGCCACCGCCGAGGAAGTCGGCGAACAGCCGGTGGGCACCGTTTCGGCGGACATCACCACCGCCTTCGTCGGCGACAAGCGGGACGACCGCAGCTCCGAATCCACCTTGGGCAACCTAGTAGCCGATTCCCTCGTCAGCTCCCTGTCCGCGCCGGAGCGTGGCGGCGCCCAGATCGGCGTCGTCAACCCCGGCGGCCTGCGCGCCGAACTGCTGCACGCCCCGGACGGTGTGGTTACCTACGCCGAGGCCAACGCGGTCCTGCCGTTCGTGAACAACCTCTGGACCACCACCCTGACCGGAGCCCAGTTCAAGACCCTGCTGGAACAGCAGTGGCAGACAAACGCGGACGGCACCATCCCCAGCCGCCCGTTCCTGAACCTGGGCCTGTCCCAGAACGTCTCCTACACCTATGACCCGGACGCTCCGCTGGGCAGCCACATCACCTCCGTGACTGTCGACGGCGAACCGCTGGATCCTGCGGAAAGCTACCGGATCGGCACGTTCAGCTTCCTGGCCCAGGGCGGGGACAACTTCCGCGTCTTCACTGAAGGCACGGACACCAAGGACTCCGGCCTGATCGACCGGGATGCCTGGGTCACCTTCCTGACGGACAACCCGGGCCTGGAGCCGAACTTCGAGCGCCGCGGTGTGGCAATCACCGGAGCTCCGGAAATCGCCGTGGCCGGCCAGGAAGTCAGCTTCCGGGCCTCCAAGCTGGACCTGACCTCCCTGGGCAGCCCGGCCAATACCTCCGTCGAGGTGTTCTACCGGCCCGCCGAGGGTGAGGACATCTCCCTGGGCACCGCCGCGGTCGCTGAAGGCGCCGCGGACGTGAACGTGACGGTACCGGAAACGGCCGACGGCGGCAGCCTCTACCTGGTCGCCTCCGCGTCCAACACCACGGCGGTCATCCCTACCACGGTGGCACCGAAGTTCGCCGATGTTCCGGCCGGAACCCAGTTCGAGGACGAGATCTCCTGGCTCGCCGCCAAGGGCATCACGACCGGCTGGGCGGACGGCACGTTCCGTCCGTGGCAGCCGATCGACCGTGACGCCATGGCCGCCTTCCTGTACCGGCTGGCCGGCAGCCCCGAGTACACGGCTCCGGAGGTCTCGCCGTTCTCCGACGTGACCCCGCAGACCCAGTACTACAAGGAGATCGCCTGGCTGGCCGAGCAGGAGATCACCACCGGCTGGGAAGACGGCACGTTCCGTCCGTGGGATTCGGTGAACCGCGACGCTGTGGCAGCCTTCCTGTACCGGCTGGCCGGCGGCCCGGAATACACCGCGCCGGAGGTTTCGCCCTTCACGGACGTCACCCCGCAGACCCAGTTCTACAAGGAGATCGCCTGGCTGGCGGAGCAGGAGATCACCACCGGCTGGGACGACGGCAGCTACCGTCCGGTCACCGCGGTGAACCGCGACGCCATCGCGGCCTTCATCTACCGGTTCGACGCGAAGTTCTAAGCTTCCAAGTCCGCTGAAACAGGCTGGCCCCGGCTCACCAAAGCCGGGGCCAGCCTGTTTTTCGCCGGGGATCTGCGGCGGACTATTGCCGGGCGCCGCGGTCGGCAATAGCCTGTCCTATGACGGCGGACAGGACCTCCAGATGCGGGGTCCGGCGGCGTCAAGAAGGATGCAGACATGGCAACAGGTACAGTCAAGTGGTTCAACGCGGACAAAGGCTTCGGATTCATTACTCCCGACGACGGCGGCCCTGACGTTTTCGCCCATTTCTCCGCCATCACGGCCAGCGGATACCGCTCCCTGGAGGAGAACCAGCGCGTCGAGTTCGACGTCGCCACCGGCCCGAAAGGACTCCAGGCGGAAAACATCCGCCCCGCCTGACGGACACTGACGACGGCGGCCCCTCCGGTTCCTGCTGCCACGGAACCTGAGGAGCCGCCGTCGTTCGCTTTCCAGCGGTGCCGGTCTGTGCTGCTATTCGGCCCAGTCCGAATTCTTGATGACTTCCACGAAGTCCGTGCGCTGGAAGCCCGGGCAGAAGTGTTCCAGGACATCGGCGTTGACGTTGCCGAACGTCGTCTCCGGGCGGTGCCGGTTGCCATCGGTGAACGCCTGCAGGATGCGCCGCTTGAAGTCCGGTCGCGGGTGGGCCTGCGTGACCTCTGCGATATCGGCGGGATCCAGGTCCCGGTAACCGATTCCGAGCACATCGGTTTCGACGCCGGCTGTCACCAAAGCAATCTCCGGCTCCATGAATTCGGGCACGCCCGGGGTGGTGTGGAGTGCGACGGCGGTCCAGACCTTCGCCGCATCCGCTTCAGACAGCCCGTGGTCCAGCAGGAAGCTCTTGGCCGCGTTGGCGCCGTCGACTTCGAACCGCAGGTCCTGGCTGCCGTAGCTCTCGGTCAGCCCCAGGTCGTGGAACAGCGCGCCGACGTACAGCAGTTCGGGATCTACGGTCAGCCCGAGGCGCCGGCCCTGCAGCGAGCCGAACAGGAAGACGCGCCGCGAGTGGTGGAACAGCAGGTCATCGGTGGCCTTCTGCACCAATTCCGTGGCGTCCGCGACCAGCTTGGTGTCGGGGATGGCGATGCCGGCGATTACCTCTGTCATGGAAAGCTCCTTCGTCTCAGCGAGCACATGGTTCTGGCTCTACCCTCCATCCTTTCCCGGGCTGGCCCCGTCAGGCACCGCCGGGACGGACGGCTTTCCCTCAGATCCGGACATCCGGGCCGGGACCGATCCCGTTTCCCGACGCAGTAGAGCCGAACCGCCGCTGGTATTTCGACGGCGGCAAGCCAATGTGTGCCACGAAGGACCGCCGGAGGGCCTCGGGGTTTCCGAAGCCGGACCGCTGCGCCGCCTCGGAAATGCTGTACCCGGCGTCCAGCAGGGCCCGGGCCGTGTCGAACCGGACGAGCGCTATGTAGCTGCGCGGCGTAGTTCCCAGCTCCTGGCGGAACAGCCGGGTCAGATGCCTGGTACTCAGATGGGCCGACTCCGCCAGTTCCGTGACCGCATGCGGGGCCGCCGGATCGGCACGGATGGTGTCCAGGACCAGCCGCAGGGGCGAACCGGGCGGCGCCGTTCCATGCAGCGGCGCGGAGAACTGGGACTGGCCGCCGGAGCGCTGCATGTACACCACCAGCGAACGCGCCGCGTTCCGTGCCAGATCGGCGCCGCAGTCCTCCTCGATCAGGGCCAGGGCAAGATCGATACCCGCCGTTACTCCGGCCGAAGTGTAGAGGCCTCCGTCCTTGATGAAGATGGCGTCCGGCTGCACTTGGATACTTCGGTGGCGCCGGGCCAGCTCCTCGGTGTGCTGCCAGTGCGTGGTGGCGCGGCGGCCCTCCAGCAGGCCGGCCTCCGCAAGGACGAAAGCGCCGGTGCAGACGGACGCCATGCGTCTGGTGTGCCGGGAGAGGTGCCGCGCCGCCTCCACCAGCTCTTCGGAGACCATCCCCAGCGGCAGGCTGTCGCCTCCGGCCACGAGGACGGTGTCAAAGGAATCCGGGTCCGCTGCAGCTGCGGCCACGGAGACGGTCATGCCCACGGATGACGTTACGTCGCGCCCGTCCGGGGAGAGGAAGACCAGCTCGTAGTCGGCACCCAGCAGCTTGGCCTCGTTGAAAGCCTCGGCCGGGCCCGCAACATCGAGCAGTTTAACCCCGTCGAACGCCAGAATGCCGATCCGCCGCTTCCGGGCCGTGACGGTCCGGCTCATGGGCGGATCCGGGAGTGTTGGGCCTGCTGCATGGCACCATCGTGCCATGCAGCAGGCCCCGCGACCGGTCAGCGCACCTTGGCCTTCAGGAAATCCACGGCTCGGCTCCAGGCGAGCTTGGCTTCCTCCGGGCGGTAGTTGCCCTGCGGGTTTTCGTCATTGTGGAAGGCATGCGGGGCGTCGTAGTAGAAGAACTCGACCTCGGCGCCGGACTCCTTGCGGATCTGCTCCTCCTGCGCCTTGGCCTGCTCCACCGGGTAGAACCCATCCTGCTCGCCGTAATGGCCCTGGATCGCGGCGCGCACGCCCTCGTAGGAATCCGGCACCCCCTGGCCGACGCCATAGAACGGTACGGCGGCGCTGATCCGCTCGCCCTGCTGCGCCGCCAGCGACAGCACGAAACCGCCGCCCATGCAGAAACCGATGGCGCCCACGGTTTCGCTGGTCACCGCGTCGCTGGCCAGCAGGTAGTCCACCGCGCCGGCCAGCAGCCGCGCGCCTTCCTCCTCCGGAAGCTTGGACATCATTTCGCCGGCCTCGTCGCCGTCGTGGGTGATCCAGCCGCCGAACAGGTCCGGCGCCAGCGCCACGAATCCCTGGGCCGCCAGCCGGTCGGCCACGTCCCGGATGTGGTCCGTCAGGCCCCACCATTCCTGGATGACAATGATGCCCGGGCCCTTGCCGGACTCTGGGAGGGCCAGGTAGCCGTGGGCCTGTTCGCCGGCGGATGGGAAAGTCACGTTCTGGTGCGGGGTCTTCTCAGCCAAGATGTCCTCCTCGATTCGATCGCGTACGGCTTCAGTCTAGGCAACGCCCTACCCTGCCAGCAGGGTTTCGAGCCGGGTAAAGGAACTCTCCCACTGCGCCCGCGCCCAGTCCGCCATGTTCCTGGGGTACGGTCCGCTCCTCAGTTCCAGCCGGGTCCTGCCCCCGTGCTCCGTGAATTCGAAGCGGGATTTCGTAATGCCGCCCTGCTCGTGCCCGGGTCCGGCCCACGATTCGTCCCAGGCCAGGACCTCGTTTTCCGCCACCTCTGTGTAGGTGGCGTCGAGTTCGCGGCGGACCTGGGGCTCTTCCGCCATGTACAGCTGGATCCGGTGGTGCCCGCCCGGCCGGGGATTGATCTCCACGGATTCGCGCGGCACCCGGCTGCCGTCCGGCCCGAACCACTGTGCAGCCAGGTCCGGATCGATGAAGGCCCTGAACACGCTCTCCCGCGGTGCGTCGAACACCCGGACAACAGTGATGTCCTCCCACTCCTCGTCAGCGGTCATGGCGCTGTTCCTTTCAGCCGGTGTTTGGAGAGTAGTCCTGTCCACGCTGGAGTCAAGAGCCCGCGTTGACTCATAGAAAACCTCCGCGTAGCGGTATACGTTGCCTCATTTGAAATCCTCCGCCTGGCGGCGTGGTGGACCGGTGTTGGCGGCCGA
>NZ_JBNHIC010000034.1:0-45275 GCF_059092905.1 Arthrobacter sp. B0427-1-12
AGTGGGCAGATCTGTTGGCCATCATCGGGCAGTTTTACTGGCCACCAGCGGGCACATCAACTGGCCGCCCGTGGGCAGAAACCAATGGCCATTGACACCAATACGGCCGAGAACGCAGTTGGGACTTCTGCTTCAACTACTTTCAAAGCAGCCCCGAGCCCACCCGAAGTATGGAGCTCAGCTGCCTCCAGCTCGGCTACTATCTTGCCAGCTGGGGCATGTTGCGAGGCTCCTCGTACCTGTTCCGTGAGACCAACGCCCGGCACTACCGGCAAGCGGTCGAGGTCATAGAACGGTACAACCCGCAGATGATGAAGATCAGCATGCAGCGGTTCAAAGATTCCAGCACGCAGGAAGTGCTTCTTGCCGCTTATGCTGACCTGCGTAATGCCCTCTTGCCCCAAGGCGGCTCGTCCCGGACCCTCGTCAGCAAGGTGATGATGGGGACCTGGGGGGTCTTGCCCTCTTTCGATACCTACTTTGTTCGAGCGTTCAGGGGACTGGCTGAGAGCAAGGCGGAAAGAAGCGCATTCAACACAGTCGGAAGTCGTTCGCTCGCGTTGCTGGGAGAGTTCTACGCGCAGAACAAGGAGGAAATTGAGGGCCTGGCGCAGCGTTTTAGCACCGTGGACTTCAGTACAGGCGAAGTCACTAGCCGTCCCCTGAGCCAAGCCAAAATCGTTGATATGTTCGGATTCCAGCGTGGCTTTAACGGCTAATACTCCTGATCGAGCTCAGTAGGGCTTATGTCCTCTGATCCAAGATCGGCAAGACAGCTAGTCCTGCTTCACTGACCAGCCGTGTTCCTGAGCCAGAGCGGGGAGGTAGCTGCGTCGGACGGTCCAGATGCCGTTCGCTTTGGGTGGGTCCTGCCAAGCGTCCTGGCTGTCCAAAGCGCCTTTATCTCGTAGCTTCCGCAGCGTTGCCCTCAAAGTCCGGTCCGATAAAGGCCCGCCTGATCTGTTCAATAGTTTCGCAGCTGCTTCATCGGCGCTCAGATGGTCTTTCATGCGACCATCTTGTCATCTCGCTATCCGAGGAACTTTTTCGGTAGGCAATCGGATTTCCAACCGTCGGTTTTGAGCAACTTGGAGTATTAGTAAATGGCCGGATACCCTGACATGCCCGAACCTTATTCCGTCGATCTGCTTGTCTCGACCGCCACACTCGACCCCTTTGGACGCCGTAACGGTAACCAAATCACGGCGACAGTTGTCGTATATATGCGTGACTCAGGATTCGTCATTGATCCAACAGAACCGACCGGAATCGGGGGTCCGCTTCTTCCGGAAATCAAAGTGGCAGCAGGACTTGTGGCCTCCACGCTGAAGGCCACTGCAGCAGCCGTGCGTTGGGCCGCACGTGCGATTCAACAAAGGCAGCAGGCAAAGTTGAACGAACGCCTGCCACTCGTATGGGTTCAGTTCACGGCGAGGCACCAAGGTGGAACTTTGCCGCTTCCTGATGCCGGTTTGCTCGCCGGTATTATTGCCGTTCTTCCAGGATTGTTGACGCATCTGGACGAGAAGTTTCCTAACCGTAGGTTCATATTTGCCGGCGTCTCCAACTGGTACAGGGCTGTCGACGATGAGTTCCACTCGCGGCGGATTAGCTTTGACATCCAGGGAGAACACCTAAGTCCGGGACGCCTTCTTCGCATGGTGGAGCATCTTGAAGACGGCCTTACTTCTTGGGAGATACGCGTCAGCGTCGTCAAGAACCGCAAGTGGCTCCCGCCACGCGTCAGGGTGGAGAAGTCTTAGGCACTCTCTGCCGGCTACACGAGATGAGATAGCTGGGTCTGGGGCAGAACCTCCTGTCAAAGCGGGACGTGGGTTGCCTGCCGTACGGCGAACGCGTCCGATCAAGGCCGTCACCTCGTCATACCGCGGGCAAGCCGGAACCTTCTGCGGAAGCCGGCGAAGCGTCGCCTGTGGGAATCCCGGCGGCCTGGCGGAGGTATTGGTAGACGGTTTCGCGGCTGATCCCGTAGTCCCGGACCAGTATCGACTGCAGGATCCCGACCGCGGCGCGGCAGGCCAGTTCGGCGGCCCTTTCCGGAGTAAGGGTCTTTTTGCGTCTGCAGACATGCGAACCTCCGGATTGGAGGGCGGCAGGGGCTGCTTCTTGCTATATGAGGACGATAAGCTACTGAAATGGCGCGAACCGGAGGATTGGGACCGCGGCACGAACCGTCATGGTTCATTCGGGACGTAGTGATCGTTTTGATGATTGGACTGCTGCTCGCCGCCTTGCAGATATGGGCGGACGGCAGCCGGGCGGATCAGTCTGAAAGACTGGAAAATCTGAGGTTTGTTCGGGACCGTTCTTCTACTACTACTCAGTTAGACCGCCCGTTTAGCGGCATTGACCTGACGGGAATGAGTTTGTCCGGTTTGTCACTTGCCCGAGCGGATTTCAAAGGCAGTCGACTGGACGAAGCGCGCTTGACACTCACGGACCTCAAAGGCGCCGATTTCCATGATGCCTCTGTGCGGAATGCTAACTTCGGGGAAGCTGACCTCTCGGGCGCCACGTTCCAATCCACGAAGGCCGATGGCGCGAATCTCGAGAGAACGAGTTTGGGGCACGCCGTCTTGATCGACAGCTCCTTTGAGGGCGTCAATTTTAGCGGTGCCGGTCTTTCTGACGCCGATTTGACAGGGAGCTCATTTGCCCAGAGTAACTTTTCGGGGGCAAGGCTGGAAAGAGTTCGACTAAACGGCGCAGACTTTTCGAGCTCGCGCAATCTCGATACGGTGACCTTCGATCAGATTTGCTACGACGAAGAAACGAAGTGGCCCGATGGATTTCCTGCACCACCTCAGGCCGGGGACGACACCTGTGAGGAATTCGCAACCTCTACTTGGCGTCAGACTCCTTACGGGTAAACCACGAGGCAGAGCATCTTAAGGGGTGCTTGGATACATTTGGGATGCTCCACCCCTGGCCGCCGTCTAAGAAGTAGCCGGTACGCTCTCATCCGCGTCTCAAATAAGGATCGTTTGCTGGGACCGGCGGCACGGGCTGCCGGCGGCCGAGCGGGGTCCCGGTTTTCCTGGACCCGCCTCGTCTCATCAATATGTCTCACTTCCAATATTCCCAGGAAAAGAAAATAGAACCTTTGATGCGACTAAGAGGCGGCATGGCAGGCATCGGATACGCCCGGGTCAGCACTCTGGAGCAGAACGCGGACCTGCAGCACGCGGCGCTGAAGGCCGCCGGCTGCAAGAAGATCTTTACTGACCAGGGCGTGAGCGGCACGCGGGCCAGCCGGCCCGAACTGGACAGGATGCTTGAGCACCTGCGGGGAGGGGATGAGGTGGTGGTCTGGAAGCTCGACAGGCTGGGCCGCAGCACCCGCAGCCTGCTGGCCCTCATCGATGAGCTGGAAGGCCGCGGCGTCCACTTTCGTTCACTGACCGAGGGCATCACCACCACGGGTGCCATGGGCAAGGCCATGCTCACGGTGATGTCCGCGTTCGCCCAGCTCGAACGTGACCAGCTGGCCGAGCGGACCAGGGCAGGCATGGCCGCAGCCGCCGTCAACGGGCGCAGGGCCGGACGGCGGGAAATCACCGCAGGGGACCGGAACGTCCAACGCGCCCATGAGCTCAAAGCCCAGGGCCTCAAACCTGCCGATATCGGCAAGATCATCGGCGCCAGCCGCGCCACCGTCTACCGGTATCTCAGCCTGGACGCCGACTGACGGGGAAGGCTGTAAGCCGTGAAAAAACCACGGATGGCTAGTTGTGCTTTTTCCCGCTCGGGGGCGGGACGGGCCTTCGCCTAACAGCCGCCGCAGATCCGGTCAGACCAGCCAGCGCCGCCAGCGTGACTGCTCCGGTTCCGGCGTCGGTTCCGGCTCCGGCTCCTCGCCCAAGGCCAGCGCGGCCTCGACGATGTCGTCCGCGGTGAGCGTCATGACGGCCTCACGATCGAGCGCGTCGAGACTTTGTTCCTCGTCGAGCGACAGCCGCAGCGCCTGGCGGTTGAGCGCCTGCTCGAACAGCGTGCGGGCGAACCGTGCGTTGCCGGAGTCCTCGCCCGCGTGGAGCCCGGTGAAAATGCGGCGCAGCATCTGGTCCGCACCCGGCTCCAGCGTGTACTCGTACTGGGCCAGCATCTGGTGGAAGATCGTCTGGAGTTCGTCGACGGAGTAGTCGGGGAACGTGATCTCGCGGGCGAATCGGGAGCGCAGTCCGGGGTTCGAGAGCAGGAAGGACTCCATCAGCCGCGGGTACCCGGCCACGATCACGACCAGGCGGTGGCGGTGGTCCTCCATCCGCTTGAGCAGGACCTCGATCGCCTCGGGGCCGAAGTCCGTCCGGCCGTCCTCCGGGGCCAGCGCGTAGGCCTCGTCGATGAACAGGACGCCGTCCAGCGCACGCCGGATCACCCGGTCCGTCTTGATGGCGGTCGCGCCGACGTACTGCCCCACCAGGCCCGAACGGTCGACCTCGACCAGGTGGCCTTTCTGCAGCAGACCGACCGCGCGGTACATCTCGGCCAGGAGCCGCGCCACGGTGGTCTTGCCCGTGCCCGGGTTTCCGAGGAACACCAGATGCTGTGATGTGGCCACCTCCGGCAGGCCGTGCGTCTTACGGCGGGCCTGGACCTGGAGCAGTGCGACGAGGGCCCGCACCTGTTCCTTCACGGTCTCCAGTCCGACCAGCGCGTCGAGCTCGGCCTGCACCTCGGACAGCGGCCGGGCCGGCCCGGGCCTCGCACCGATGAGATCGCCGACCAGGTCGTCGACGCGCTCCGAACCGGGCCGCTTGAGCTGATCGGCCAGATGGCCGATGGTTTCGCGCAGGTCGTCGAGCGGATTGCGGCTGGCAGCCATGCATCCACTGTAGTACTCGATTCCCGACGTGGGGTTGGCCTCACCAGTATCAACTCCCTTTTGGTCGTTGCTGGCAGGGGTTCTTGCCGGCGTCCGACTATGGAGCGTTCATCAACAGACGTCAGACTGGGTCCTGTCGCCTAAAGAAGTTCCTTCCAAAGTGCAATTCGCCGACCGCGAATATAACTGCGGTCCCGACCCTAGGCCCGCCGACCACGATCTAAGCGCCCTAACCTCGCAAGGTAAGACAGCCGGGGGAGGAGAGATTTTTGCGCAGCAGCCTTCTGCCGAGGCCAGAGTGTTCATCGTCGTGCAGACAGACGAGGGTGCTTTCGGCTGCGGCCTCATGGGCGGGCCCTAGTCCATCGACGCTGCCGCGAGCACGCGGGCACGGTACTCCACTGGGCTTAGGCCCTTGAGCTTTATGGAGATTCTTTCGGTGTTGTACCAGTGGATGTATTCGTGCAGCGCTGATGCCAGGGCTTCGGTGTTGATGAATGGCCCCCGGTTCCGGGTGTTCCTCCATTGACTCACGTCCGGCCGCCGAGGTGACCCATGACAGGCAGGCTGGTGGCCGTCGGGCCGGTCGCCGGGGACAGCAAACCGGGACCGCGTCAGGACGACACTGTAGCGCCTGAGGCACCTTCACCCGGCTTTTTTGCGGGCAGGGTATACGCGAATCGGAAAAGCCAGCATCTGTAAGGAATTTTCCCGGCGGGGGAGGGGCTGAGGGATGTCGCGGTGGGGGACCCTCTAACTGGACGGCAAGACGGGCCTTATGGCGGTGTGCCGATCCTCTCGCTTTGTGCGGTTAAACAGTATCGGCGGGCCGCAGGCCAGCTGGAAGGGCTGCCGACGGCCCGCCGGCCTGTTGGGGTGTTTAGGCGCCGAGGTCCGCGGCGTTCATGTTCTTGAAGGCCTCCGCAACCGAGGGGTTCGCTGCGATCATTTCGTCGGCGAACTGTTCGCCGGTGACGCGGTACTGAGTCAGTTCGTCAGAGTCTGCCTTGAGCTGGTCCGCGACCCCGGTCCATCCTTCGGGGGTGTTCTCGGTGGACTGGATCCGGGGCAGGCCGGCGAGGACCATCCGGCCGGCGCGGCCGCCGCTGACCTGGAACATGTCGCCGTGCACCGTGGTGTCCTGGTGCGAGAGGTAGGCGACGAAGTTCGCAACATGCTCCGGGCCGAGGCCGTCGCGGAGGGTGGTGATGATGTTGGGGTCGCTGTAGGCGCTCTCGGTCATCGGGGTCCAGGCGGTGGGCATGAGCGTGGAGACCTGTACGCCGACGCGGTCGCCCTCCATCGCCAGGGTGTTGCCCAGAGCCCAGATCGCGCCCTTGGCTGCACCGTAAGCGGCGGCTCCGGGGTTGGCCAGGATGCCGCTGGAGGAGACGAGGATCAGGCGGCCGGAGCCGGACTTGACCAGGTGCGGCCAGGCTGCGCGGGAGAGTTCGGCCGTGCCCTTGAAGGAGACATCGAACACCTTCCAGAATTCCTCGGACGACTGCTCGCCGAATAGGCCGACGCGGATGATGCCGGCGTTGTTGACGACAACGTCGAGCTGGCCGAAGGCATCGAGAGCGGTCTGCACGATCGCGGGGGCCTGATCGGCGACATCGTGTACATCGGCGACAGCGGCTCCGCCCGCGTCAACGATTTCCTTCACCACCTGTTCGGCGTGTTCGCGGGAGACATCGTTTACCACGACCCGTGCGCCGCGGGATGCGAGGGTGATTGCATCGGCCTTGCCCATGCCTTGGCCGGCGCCGGTAACAATGGCAACGCGCCCTTGGAAATTCAACAATTCCATCATCTCCTTGTGACGGGCCCGAAGGCCCTTCCTTTTAGAATCGTCGGCTCCCGACGGGGGTCGACAGGCTTTGCGGGGGACCCTCGGTTCGAATACTTCCGGGGCCGCTCCATGTCAGACAGTCCATCGCCCCAGGGTGACGACAGGCCGCCGTCCGACGGCTGCAAAAAATGTTGACATGTCATCCACCTTAGGACGGAATGCTTAAACCCTCAAGTTTTAGGGGATTGCCCGTTTGTACCGTCTCTCGTGGGCAAGGGGCCGGCTGGTCAATGGTGCACCTGCCGGACGGCGGTGAGACGGCCGCCGCCCTGGATAGGGTTCGCAGGCCCGCCAGCCTGGGGTTCTCCAGCTGTTTATCATGTATACGCGGGGCCGGGATGGTCTCTGGTGCGCAGGAATGCCTTCGCTCTTGTCCACGTTCGACCCATCTGGGTGGAGTCAGTGGCCGTTTCTTCATGCCACACGAAACCTTGCCACGCATTGTCGAAGATCTCTTGGCACGGTGGCCTGCTATACGTGTTGAATAGGCCGGATAACCACTTCGTTGATGCCGGTACGTCTCGGGTTTGGCGACGACGAAGGCGATGGTTTCTGCTATGTCTTCGGGTGAAGTTTTCGATGTCGCCGAACACCTGTTTGTCGTGTTCTTGTTTCGACTCCCGCTGCTGGCGGAGGAGCTCAGCATTCACCATGCCGGGCTCGATTACTGAAACCGCACGTTCTTAGGCGAATTCCTGAAGCGAAGAATGTCGCCGGTGGCCTCCGCATTCAGGCGGCCACCGGCGATGCCAGGGACGGTACGGTTGGCGCCGCCTGAAACGGACAATTCTCGCCGTCCGGAAACCAAGGTGGCCTTCGCCGTCCAGAATGGAGGGCTCGATGAAGCTCGGCTGGGGCCGCACTGAGGGGTGCGGCCCCAGCCGAGCCCTGTCTAACTCCTATTTCGTAAGGGGGTGCTGGACACGAGTTAGGCTGACGCTACGGTCTGGGAATGGAAAGGCTCTCGCAAGGTGGATTCAGGGATCCAGGTGAAGCGGTCCACTTCGAAGATTTCGAAGTGGCTGCAGAACCCGATGTCGTCCGCGGCTGCTTCCTTCCATGCTTCCGACTCGGCGATCTTGGCTTTCGACTCTTCGGAGTCGAACATCATGACCACGACCGCGTCCGGCTTTGGGGCTCCGCCGATCACTGGCCAGCCCTCTTGTGGGTCCTTGTTCATGAACGACTCGTACCAAACAAGGCCGGGGATTCGCATGCCGATTTTCGCGTGTACGTCCCGGTAGTGGGTGCGGAAATCCTCCGCGCTTGTGCCGGCCCAGCGGTAGACCTCGAAGGCAAGGCAGGGTCCGTTGTTTGCCATGGTCGTTTTTCCTTTCAGTGGATTACACATTTTGCAGGGGGGTCGAATGTGTGGTTGCTGCGTTCTGCCTGGGCGGGGGCTATGCGGGCGTGATCCGAATGGGTAGCGACTTGGGGCCGGACAGGAAGTTCGCGGCCACGAATCGCGGCTCGCCGGTGAGTTCTACCTTCGCCAGGCGCGGCAGGAGCTCCTCGAGCAGGATCCGCATTTCGAGCTTGGCCACGTGCTGGCCGATGCACTGGTGGGGACCAAAGCCGAAGGCGAGGTGCTTGTTCGGCTTTCGGGTGATATCGAATTCGTTCGGGCGCTCAAAGACCTCCTCGTCGCGGTTCGCGGAGGGGTAGAGCAGCATCACGCCGTCGCCGGCCGAGAGCTTGCGTCCACGGAATTCGGTGTCCTCGGTCACGGTCCGGAAGAAGTGCTTGACGGGCGAGACCCAGCGCAGGGCCTCGTCGACGACGCCGGGGATGAGGCTGGGATCGGCGCGTACCGCGTCGAGTTGCTCCGGGTGTCGCGCGAATTGTTCGATGGCACCGGAGATGGTGGAGGAGGTCGTGTCGTGTCCGGCGGTCGCGATGGCGACGTAGTACCCGTTGACGAAGGACTCCGGAAGGTAGTCGCCGTCGACCTTCGCATTCGCGATGATGGAGGCGAGGTCATCGGTGGGGTTCTTCCGGCGGTCGGCCGAGAGTTCGTTGAAGTAGCGGAAGAAGTCCTGCAGAGTTGCCTTCCACGCTTTCATACTCGCGCCCTCGCCGTCCTCGACGTCTTCGCGTTTGGAGTCCTCGTCTGTGGTGCCGAAGAGGGTCTGGGTGAGGGTGAGCATCATCGGCTCGTCTTCCGGTGGAACACCGAAGAGCGTCATGATGACGCGCAGCGGGTAGTACAACGAGAAGTCCTTGACGATGTCGACCTCGCGTTCACCGGTCAGGAGTTTGTCCACGGATGCGCGGGCGAGTTCACGGATCGCTTCCTCGCGCTTGCGCACGTTGGCCGGCATGAACCAGGCGCTTGTGACGTTCTTGATCTTCGTGTGTTCCGGGGCATCCATGTAGGCCAGCGTGTCCTGCGTTCGCGCGCCGTTGTTAGCGGTCTTCAGGTATTCGCGCCCTGCCCTATCAACGAGGAAAGGATCGGCGTTGCCGCTCGAGAAGATCTTGGGGTTGCGCTCGATCTCGAGGATATCGGCGTGCTTCGTCGCCAGCCAGGTGGGGTCGTAGCCGTCGAGCTCTGCCAGGCCGAACGGATTATTGGCCCGCAGCCAGGCGAGGGCCGGGTAGGTGCGCGTCTGCTCCTCGGCGTAGGAAGCGGGCAGCATCACCGCCTCGGCAATGTCCTTCGGGATTCTCGCGGTATCGGTCAAGGTCTCAGTCATGGTGGTCCTTCAGATGGTCCGAACGTAAGTGTGGCCGGGCCGCGGGGTACAGGCGGATGCCCCTGCCGGTACCCCGCGGCACCGGGTTAGGCGTTGCCGCTGGCGGCCGCCGCAAGGAACGGGCAGCCCAGGGCCGAGGCCTCCTCGCGTGCCGAGCTGATGCCGCGCAGCAGGTCTGCAGCCTTCTCGCCGATCATGATCGATGGGGCGTTGGTGTTGCCGCTGGTGATCTGCGGCATGATCGACGCGTCGGCGATGCGCAGCCCGGTGATGCCGTGGACGCGCAGTTCCGCATCCACGACGCCGGTCTCCGGGGTGCCGATTCGGCAGGAACCGGCGGCGTGGTACATATGCTGTGTATCGGCGCGTACCCATTGCTCCCGCAGGGCGCCGGTGACAGTGGCACCGGGGTTCACTTGCTCCTGCATGATCGAGCGCAGTGGTGCCTGCTGGGTAAGTTCTGTCACGAAGTCCAGCGCGCGGAGGACGGCGTCCACTTCGTGCTGCTGACTCAGCAGATTACTGACGATGCGCGGAGGAGCCGACGGGTCGGCCGAGCGGAGTCTGACGGTACCGCGGGAGCTCGGACCGTTGTAGGACAGGCCGATCGACATGCCGAGCGTGTTCGGGGAGCGGAATCCGTGGTCCCAGAACCATCCCGGGACGAAGATCATCTGGAAGTCCGGGCTCGCGAGGGAGGGATCGGAGCGCCACATGATCGCGGCCTCGCCGGCGTTGGAGGTGAGCACGCCTGTGCCCGATGTGCGCCATTGCTCGGCCGCGGCAGGATCGGCCGCTACGGCCAGGGTGTTGTCCGCGTCCGTCGCGTAATGGGTGAGAGTGAAGGGGTGGTCCTGGAGGTTGCGGCCAACCTGGGGTGAATCGAGCACGACGTCCAGTCCGAGGGCGCGCAGCTCGTCTGCCGGGCCGATGCCGGAGAGCATGAGGAGCTTCGGGGTGTTGTAGGCTCCGGCCGAAAGCACGATCTCGCGCTCGGCACGCGCTGTGACGAGGTCGCCGTCGTGCTCGAACTCGACGCCGACCGCGCGCCCGGACTCGATGATGATCCGCTGCACGTAGGCATTGGTCACGAGCTCGAAGTTCTGCCGGGCCAGTGCGGGACGCAGGAATGCGTCCGCTGACGAGGAGCGCCGTCCGTCGCGGCCGGTGACCTGCAGCAGACCGACACCGGCTTGCTGGGCGCCGTTGATGTCGTCATTTCGCTCGATGCCGAGCTGGGTCGCGGCCTCGATGTAGTTCTGTTCGTAGCCTGAGAACCAGCGCTTGGTCGTCACGCCCATCGGCCCGTCCGTGCCGTGGAATTCGTCCGTGATGTCCGTGTTCGCCTCGGACCGCTTGAAGTAGGGCAGCACTTCGTCGTAGGACCAGCCGGTTGCCCCGTGCTCGCTCTCCCATGAGTCGAAGTCTTCGCGGGTGCCGCGCACGTAGAACATGGCGTTTAGCGAGGAGCTGCCGCCGAGTACCTTGCCGCGCGGCATGAACAGCCGGCGGCCGGCGAGGCCCGGCTCGGGATCGGAGTTGTAGTTCCAGTCCTTTTCGCCCTGGAAGAGCCCCGCGAACAGCAGGGGGGTGCGGATCAGGTCATCGTCGTCGCTGCCGCCCGCCTCCAGGAGCAGGACGTTGTAGCCGTCCTCGCTCAGGCGGCCGGCGACGGCGCAGCCGGCCGAACCGGCACCGACGATGATGTAGTCGTACTCTTTCATGATTGTCTTCCTCAGTTCCTGTGTCCTGGATGGTCAGCTCGCGTTGCGGGCCGGATCACGGGGCGTTGTAGATCGTCTTGAGACTCTGGTACGCGGCGAGCCCCTCCGGGCCCTGTTCCCTGCCGAGGCCGCTGGCCTTGACGCCGCCGAACGGTGAGCCGATGTCGTGGCTGTAGAAGTTGATGCCCACACCGCCGGTCTGGATCCGTCGGGCGACGTCGAGGGCGCGCTCCGTGTCCTGCCCCCAGACGGAACCGCCGAGGCCGAAGTCGCTGTCGTTGGCCATCGCGATGGCCTCCTCGATGGTGTCGTAGGGGATGACGGCCAGGACGGGGCCGAAGATTTCCTCGCGGGCGATCGTTGCGTCGTTGGTGACGTCGGCGAAGACTGTGGGTTCGATGAAGAAGCCGCGGTCGAGATGCGCGGGGCGCTTGCCGCCGGTGGTGATGCGCCCGCCTTCGGCTACGCCGCGCTCAATATAGCCTTCAACACGTGCGAGCTGCCGCTCGGAGACGAGCGGGCCGACCTGCGTGGCCGGATCCAGTGCGTCACCGATTGTCAGCGAGCCGACGATGTCCGTGATCTGGTCGACGAATTGCGAGTACCGGGAACGGGGGGCGAAGATGCGTGTGCAGACATAGCAGGTCTGGCCGTTGTTCTGCAGGGTCGCGTCGACGAACTCCGCCGCAAGGGAGGGCAGGTCCGCGTCCTCGAGGAGGATCGCGGCGGACTTGCCGCCGAGCTCCAGTGTTACGGGGCGCAGCAGCTGGCCGCACGTGGCGCCGATGCTGCGGCCGGCTTCGGTCGAGCCGGTGAAGCCGACCTTGTCCACACCCGGGTGGCCCACGAGGTAGGCACCGACTTCGCGTCCTGCGGGAACGATGTTGAGCACGCCCGCGGGAACACCGGCTGCGTGGGCCGCTTCGATCATCGCGTACGCATCCAGTACGGTTTCGGGTGAGGGCTTGATGACCATTGTGCAGCCTGCCGCCAGTGCCGGGGCGATCTTGACGAACGCGAGAGCCTGGGGAAAGTTCCACGGGACGATCGCGGCGACGACACCGACGGGCTCGTGCCGCACGCGCGTCGGGCGGCCGAAGACGCCGGCGCGTTGCTCCTCGATGCCCTGCTCGCGGATCAGGCCCGCGTAGTAGCGCAGGGCGATCGCCGGGAATCCGCCTTCGACGGCCTGCGCCATCGAGATCGGCATGCCGTTCTGGCTGCTGACCAGGCGGGCGATCTCGGGACCGCGCTTCTCGAGCTCGTCAGCGAAGCGCTCCATGACCTCGGCCCGGCGGCTGACGTCCCACGAGGCCCATCCCTGTGGATTGTCGAAGGCCGTGCGGGCTGCGGCGACGGCCCTGTCAATGTCCTTCTCGACGGCTTCAGGGACCTGCCCGAGGACCTGTTCCGTCGACGGGGACACGGCGGTCAGCACCCGATCGGTCGAGGGTTCGACCCAATCGCCGCCGATGTACAAATGGGTCTTGGTGATGGTTTCGTCGGTGACGATCATGGCATTTCTCCTCATGGTGGTGTGGCGACCGGAAGCCCGGTCATGGTGCGCAGGCGATCGAACGCGTATAAGGGGCTTACGAAGCGGCTCGACGCCGAACCGTGGGGACGGGCCGGAAGCCCGCCATGGGGAAGCTCAGCCCTGCGAAGCCGGGGTCCGGACGCAGAGCCCATCATGCTCGGCACGGAGTACCAGCTGGCAGGACAGGCGTGATGTCGGCTTGGCCTCATCGAGGAACTCGATGAGGTCCGCCTCTTCCGGTGCAGGTTCATCGAAGGTCTGCTGCCAGGGCTCGTCAATGTAGACGTGGCACGTGGCGCAGGAGCAGCCGCCGCCGCACTCGGCCACGATGCCCTCGATGCCGCGCAGGGTGGCAACTTCCATCAGGCTCATGCCGGGCTCGACCTCGACGGGCTGTTCTGTTCCGTCGGCTGTGACGTAGGTGATCTTGATCATGGAATTCCTTGCTTGATCAGGCGGGCACGAGGTCCCGCAGGGGAATTGATGGGTCGGGAAGGAGGTCAAGGGACGGGGCAGCGTTCGAAGCGATCCACTTCTTTCCGGCCATGAAGTCTTTGGCCGCGTTGACGGCCTCGACTGCAACGACGCGGTCGGTATCGTCGAGGTGGTATACCGCGAACGACTCGGAGGAAGGTTCGCCGCGCACGACCGTGCGGGTCGACCCGGCGAGCAGGCCGGCGATCTTGAGATTCACGTCGTACTGGTCCGACCAGAACCAGGGGACTTCCGCGCGTGGGGCCGGCCGGCCGGTGATGGCCGCAGCGGCCTGCTTGGCCTGCTCGGTGGTATTGGGGATGCTCTCGAGCCGGATCCGTCCCGGGTAACCCGGGACTTCCCGGCGTGTGACGTCGCCGACGGCGTAGACGCCGGCCAGGTTGGTACGGGCGGATGAGTCGACGAGGACGCCGCCGTCGCACTCGGCCCCGAGCTCTCGCAGGAGCTCGTCGCGGGGTTCGGCTCCGACACCGATGACCACCGCGTCGCACGACAGCCGCGTGCCGCCAGCAAGCAGGACGGCCTCGACGCCGCCGTCCTGGCTGCCAACGACCTCGCTGAGGGCTGCGTTGACGCGGACATCGACGCCGTAGTTCCGGTGGATCTCGGTGAGGGCCTCCGAGAGTACGGGACTGGCGACGCGCTGCAGCAGCCGTTTCTCCCGTTCGATGACGGTCACCTCACACCCGCGGCTCCTAGCCGCCGCAGCGACCTCGAGCCCGACGAAACCGCCGCCGATGATGACGATCCGTGAGCCCGATTCAAGCACCGAACGGAACCCGAGGGCGTCCCGATAGGTCCGCAACGACCAGCAGCCGCGTTCGGGCAGCCGGTGCGGCAAGGTGCGTGCACGGGCTCCCGTTGCCAGAACCAGCTCGTCAAAACCGAGACTGTTTCCGTCGTCGAGCATCGCGGTGCGTGCGTCCAGGTCGATCGACTCGACGCGTCGGCCGAGCTTCAGTTCGATGTTCTGGTCTGTGTAGTAGGACGGGGCGCGCAGCAGGTCGGCACCTGTGTCCGCGTGCAGGTACGCCTTGGAGATCGGCGGGCGGTGGTAGGGGTGCTCCTCCTCGTCGCCGACGAGCGTGATGGGCCCGGCATGCCCGTACTGGCGCAGCGTCGCTGCAGTTGCCGCCCCAGCGTGCCCGGCACCGACAATGAGAACGCGTGAGCCTGAGGCGCCGGAGGATGTCGGCGTAACGGAACCGGTGCTCATCATGCCGCCTCGAACCGGATCGGCAGGGTCTTGGGTCCCGACAGGTAGTTCGCCTCGACATAGTTCACGGGGCCGGCCAGCTCGATCGACTTCAGGCGGGGCAGCAGCTCCTCAAAGAAAATCCGCATCTCCAGCTTCGCGACATGCTGCCCGATGCACTGGTGCGGGCCGTATCCGAAAGCGATGTGCTTGTTCGGCTTGCGGGTGAGGTCGAAGGAGAACGGATTAGTGAAAACTTCCTCGTCCCGGTTCGCCGACGGGTACATCAGCATGAGACTGTCGCCGGCGCGCAGCTGCTGACCACGGAACTCGGTGTCTTCCCCGATGATGCGGTGAAAGTGCTTGACCGGAGAAGCCCAACGCAGGGCCTCATCCACGAGGCCAGGGATGAGTGAGGCGTCAGCACGCACCGCCTCGAACTGTTCCGGATGGGCCGCCAGCTGCTGGATGGCCGTCGCCGTCGTCGCCGACGTCGTGTCATGGCCGGCGGTTGCGATGGCAATGTAGTAGCCGTTGACAAACGAGTCGGGCAGGCGGGCTCCGTCGACTTCCGCGTTCGCGATAATCGAGGCCAGGTCGTCCGTCGGGTTCAGGCGCCGATCGGCAGACAGCTTGTCGAAGTACTCGTGGAACTCGACAATCGCCGCCCGCCAGGCGCGGGCCGCAGCCTCAGGAGTGGCCGGAACATCCTTGCGCTGCTGCTCGGGATCCGAATTGCCGAACATATCCTGGGTCAGCTTGAGCATCGTCGGCTCGTCCTCCGGCGGAACGCCGAACAGGCTCATGATCACCCGCAGCGGGTAGTAGAGCGCGATGTCCTTGACGAAATCAACCTCACCGCCATAGGAGAGAAGTTTTTCCACGGACTGCCGTGCGATGCCGCGGATTGTCTCTTCGCGCTTGCGGACGTTCGCGGGCATGAACCAGGACGCTGTGACGTTCTTGATCTTCGTGTGCTCGGGAGCATCCATGTTGGCCAGCGTGTCGAGGCCACGCCTGCCCTCGTTCATTTCGCTGAGGAAACGGGTGTCGACCAGCGAGTTGATATAAGGCTCGCCGAGACCGCTGCGGAAGACCGTCGGGGTCCGCTCGATCTCCATGATGTCGGCGTGTTTCGTCGCCAACCAGATGGGAGCGTAGCCTTCGACCTCGGCACGGGCGAAGGGCATATTGGCTCGCAGCCACGTCAGGGCCGGATGCACGATCCCTGCTTCATCTGCATACGAGGCGGGGAGGAGCACGGACCTGGCGATGTCATCCGGAATGACGATCTGGTCCTGGGCAGCGACAGTAGACATAGGAATCTCCTGGTTTTGGCTCACCCCGAGGGCGGGGCGGGGGATGATAATGGGAGGTTTGGCCGCGGCGGGCGGGATCAGCCGAAGACGCTCTGATCCTGGTCACCCTGCGTCCATACGACGCGCAGGTGCATCCGGGACAGGAGCCAGCCATCGGGGGTGCGGCGGAACGTCCATTCATAGGGCCCGCCGATGTCGTAGTGCTTTGCGGGAGTCGCCGGGTCCTGGACACCGGCGAACCAGAGATAGGCCGTCCCGGTCGCGGTGTCCCCGTCGATCTCGAACTGCATGTTCGTCATCGAATGCTGCATCGCGAGGTAAGGCTCCTCCGCGGCCTCGCAGACTTCACGGATCTTTTGCCGGCCGTGATGCGTTCCAAACGGGCCGAAGTCGAATTCCGCATCCTCGACAAAGCACAGGCTCCAGGCTTCCCAATCCTTCGCATCAGAGGTGCGGCAGTACCGGTTCATGAGGGCTGCGAGAGCTTCCTTATCCTCGAGGACCTGCACGCGGTGCTCGAGACGCTTGACGTAATCAATCAGAGCGGAATCGGTTCCTGAACGTGCAGTCTGTTCTTCAACGGTCATGGTTCTCCCTTTCGCCTGCCGTCCTGTTCGCAAACTTCGCCGTTCGCCATGGCGGTTATGGATGTCGTGGGCTCCGGTGGGCTTCCTCTGGCCCGGATATGGATGGGCGGGTTCACCGGATACAGCAAAGCTATCGGTGTGACTGTCCTCACGGTAGGTGGCGGTTTGTTATCAGGTGATAGCGGCAGGGCATCACAGTCAGGGGCGCTCTTCGGCAGCGCCGTCTCATGGAACCGCCCGCCACCTCAGGGCGGACGGGCGGCAGGCAACGTCGCCATCTCCGGGGCGGGACGGGGATGCCGCAAGGGGGTCATAAGAGACAGGAGGGTGCGCGAAGAGTTGGGCTCGACGGTGGGCCGCTAATTCCCCGTACCGCCTGAAGCTGTTTTGTGCCGCAGCCGAGATGATCGTCCTGAATGGGGCAGCGCCCGAGGCTCCGGCCCAGACGGTCCTCGTCGAGTACGAGATGTAGCCCGACACGTTGGGTGTTGGCCGATCGTGCCACGCCAGACAGGATCAACGCCTGACGGCCCTTGGCCGGTGCCGGTGGGGCAGGCATACAGCTCCGGAATATTGCCGGGCCGCTGGCTCGCCGGTTCTCCCGTAAGAATCGGCCTGATGGCGGCCGACTGGAAGGGTAGCCATATACTTGAACAGACTGTGTCTGCAGTCACATGTCACATCGGAAGGAGATCGCCCATGGACGTGCGACAACTTCAAATGTTTATCGCTGTAGCCGAAGAAGGCAGTATCCACGGCGGTGCCCGCCGCATGATGGTGGCGCAGCCTGCCATGTCAAAGGCGTTACGCAGTCTCGAAAGGCAACTGCATACACAACTGGTTCAGCGCTCATCCCGAGGCATTGAACTCACCACAGCAGGGGAAGTGCTGCTCGGCCAGGCCTACGAGATCGTACGGTCGCTGGACCGGACGGTCGACCTCGTGCAACAAGCCGGACGCGGCCAGAAAACCCTGACCGTGGGGCTGATTTCCGGAACTGCGTCCGCATCCGAACTGACCTCCGATATCATTCAGGGCTTCCAGCGTCTTTGCCCCAGTGTCACGGTCACGGTCCGTGAACTGGACTTTGCCAATCAATTCTCTGCAGTGGTGGACGGGCACGTTGATGTTGCTCTGGTGCGGGCTCCGTGCAGTGACGAGGGGGTCAGCGCAACGCCCCTTTTCGCCGAACCGCTGCTCCTGGCGCTCCGGTCCGATCACAGGCTGGCAGCAGAAACCGGAATTTCCGCCGAAGATATCTTGGACGAAACGATGCTGGGCATGGCCGATGCCCCGCGCCCTTGGACGAGCTTCTGGCATCTGAACGATCTGCGCAACGGTGCGCCCAGAATCGATCAATCCGTTCGCACCCTCGCGGAACTGCAATTCGCGCTGATGGGCAGCAGGGAAGTGGTTATACCGATGACGCTCACGGCATGGCGCATGAGCGCCCACCATTCCGATCTGCGCGCGCTGCGTATCGAAGATGCACCTCCCTCCACCGCTGTAGCGATGATCCGTCAGAACGAAGACCGCGAGCATGTCCTGGCCTTCAACGCTCATGCGCGCGAGGTTTCGCAGCTGCATCTGGAGAAGGTGCCCGAAGCGGTACAGCCGGTGTAGCTGCACTCAGGAGTGATACCGCCAGGCTATCCCCGCATAACCAACCGGCCCTACTGCCGTGAGTCCTTCCAGCCTACGGTGGATGTACCGCTGGGAGCGGCCGGTCTGGCCGCTCCAGGCTGTCCACGTCGTCGAGGGCTTTCACAATGTCAATGAGCAACCCGACGTGCATTGGACAGCGGCCATGAGGGTGCGGCTCCGGCCCAGTGGACCGGAGCCTTGACCATCCCAGACACCGTTGCCTGCTAGGGAGGGAGTTGGGACAACTGAACGGTAAGAGCTTTCTGATTGCCGGTGGAGCAGCATGGATACAGCGGAAGCGCGGCTGTTTCGACACAGGGTGGGTCTGGAGTCATCGGAGACATCCTCGACGACCGTGACCGGGGACCTGCCGATGAGCTCCAAAACCCGCGGGCCGGAGGTGCGGTTTATCCACCTGAACCAAGGATCCAGTCCATATCTAACAAAGGACAAGCCATGACCATAATGCAGGCCTACCAGATGGTCGCGTGGGGCGAGCCGCCCGAATACCGTGAGGTCCCGGTGCCAGAACCCAAAGCGGGGCAGTTGCTGGTCAAAATGGCCGGTGCCGGCCTGTGCCATACGGATTTGACCATCATTAACAGCCCTGCCGGATACTGGCCGGACCCGCCTTTCACCCTGGGCCATGAGAACGCCGGCTGGGTGGCGAAAACCGGGCCCGATGTGCGTGGTATCAAGGAAGGGGACGGCGTCCTTATTTCCTCCATGTTCTTCTGCAACTACTGCGATAAGTGCGCCAGGGGATTGCATGAGCAATGCCGCAATATCGGTCTGCCCGGCTATGGCGTCGGCTATGACGGAGGCCTCGCAGAGTACATTCTCATTGAGGCGAAACATGCCGTACAGCTGGGCACGCTTGATCCGGTCAAGGCAGCCCCTCTCGCGGATGCCGCGGCTACGTCCTACCACGCGGTCAAGCTGATGATGCCGCAGCTTGTGCCCGGATCAACCGCCGTCGTCATTGGCGTCGGTGGCCTTGGGGCCTACGCCGTGCAGTATCTCAAGCAGCTCACGGGGGCCCGGATCATTGCAGTAGATACCATCAATGATCGCCTTAGCAACGCCAAACGGCTTGGTGCAGATGAAACCCTCATTTCTGACGAAGAAGCTGCTGAGAAAATTCAGCGCCTGACCCAAGGAGGTGCCGACGCCGTATTCGATTTCGTCGGCAACACGCCAACACTCACCACAGGTATCGCCTCTCTTAGCCAGGGGGCCAGGCTCGTTGTTGCCGGTATCGGTGGGGGTGAAATTCCCATGGGCTGGGAAAAGATTGCGATGAACGCCGGTTTCATCAACACGCGGGGATTCAGTCTCCCGGATCTCAACGAAATCGTGTCTCTTGCCCGCGACGGCCGCATTGAAATGGCAGCCACCCACTTTGAATTTAGCGATATCGAGACGGGGCTCCACGCCCTTGAAACCGCATCTGTCGATGGGCGCGCGGTTATCACCTTCAGCTAAGGCAGCATCATTCCCAATCCACGGTCTGCCTGGATCGAGGTGGTGCAACCGATGGACTTCGTGCTTGGCTGCCGCCGGACCTGCCCGTTCCTGGTTCGTCGTCCTCTGTGTATGTTGCTTTGTCCGCAGCCTGCGGGCGCGAACGGCCTTGCAGCTGGCGGATGGGCTCGCGGCCGCAGATGATCCGAGGTAAGAACCCTGGGTCTGCTCCGTTTGATGCGGATGTGCCTGGTTCCGCAGGCGTCTTGATGCTGCCGAGGGCTGCCTGTGAGGTAGCCGGCTTCGCCGAGACGCTTCCTGTTGAGGTGCTGGAAATCAGACTTACAACCCGGGGGGCCCAACACCGACGACGCCCCTCTGGTGACCCTAGGCCGCCAGAGGGGCGTGTCCGGCGCCGCACAGGGAAAGCCATCGCTGTCGAGGCCAGTGGCGCGGCCGCCCGGGTCTGTCAGTGGTGATAGGTGCCGGCCCCAGGTCAGCATTTACCGACCGGGGCCCTTTCCCTTGGCCTCTTTACGGCAGGCGCGGGTGCCCGAAACACTGGGGCCTACCTTGGCCGCATTATCCCTGCTGGGGATCCGGAATTCGGGCTTCTCCCGAGGTAAGCTGCGCCCCGAGAATGGTTCATCGAATTGGCCGACGGCGGTCGTCCGAATTCCGCATCCTCTGCGGTGTCCGGAACACCGGCAATACCGGATCCCTTTCCTGCCCGCCCTGGCGCTACCCACCCTTGGTGAAGATGTATCCACGCAGGCTCGGTTATGCAGCCTACTGGCCGCGTCACCAGGAGGAGCGGGTGGAAACGCTGACGCTCGCCCCTCGTCTTGCCGGTGGTTTCCGGGCGACAGGCCGGTGTGAGCGATGGGGGACGGAATCCGTTCTCAGGAGGACATGTCGCGGTAGCGCACCGCCTCGTCCAGTTTTTCCCGGACCTGGCCGGGTGTGGCGGGCTGCGGGTCTTCGTAGAGGCCGCCTGCACCGGCGTAGATGGATACGTACGCCGGGGTGTCGCGCTGGAATCGCCAGCCCTCGGCAAGTGGGCCTGCATCGACCGTGTCGTAGCCGATGCGGTCCAGGAACCGGGCGGCGGTCGTCTTGGCGTCACCGTCGTCGCCGGCGATCGGCAGTGCGGCGCGGGTCCCGGTGCCTGCCGGACGGGCCAGAGCCTCCAACGCCGGAGCCACGATATTGCTGAAGGCCTTGACGACCTTTGAGGTGGGCAGGTGTGCCTGCAGCAGCTCACTTGTTGTCGTCGATTCGTCGTCGAGTCCGGTAATCCGGCCGTCGCGATCGGGGTAGTAGTTGCCCGTGTCGATCACGACCTTGCCCGCCAGAGGCTGGACCGGCACCTCACGATAGGCCTTCAGCGGGACCGCCACAATCACAAGGTCGCCTTGTTCGGCGGCCTCCGCAACCGTCCCGGCCCGGGCCTGGTTCCCGAGCCCCGCCACCAGGTCTGCAAGTGTTTCGGGTCCCCGCGAGTTGCTCAGCACCACGTCGTAGCCGGCCGCCACCGCGAGCCGGCCGAGAGCGCCGCCGATATTGCCGCTTCCAATCAGTCCGATTGTCGTCATGCCATTGCCATCCTTCATTCTTGTTGTTCCTGCGTGTACCCGGCGAACCGCCGGAGGGACGGGGGTCATAAAGTCTGGTCTGTAGGCCGGATGACGAGTTCGTTGACCGAGATGCGGCGCGGATTGGTGACGATATAGGCGATCGCTTCCGCGATGTCGTCGGCATGCAGTTTCTCCACCCGCGCGAACAGTTTGGTGTAGTGCTCCTGGGTGGATTGCTGCTGGTGGCCGAACAGTTCCGTGTCGACGGCCCCGGGTGCGATGACGGAGAATCGCACGTTCCGGTTGGTGAATTCCTGCCTCCAGGCTTCGGTTGCGGCCGTGACGCCGAATTTGGTCGCGTTGTAGATGGCGACCCGCGCGTTGGGTACGCGTCCGGCGATGGAGCTGATGTTGACGACGTCGGTGACCTTTCGTTCACCGGTTTGCGCGCCGTCGAGCAGATGGGGGAGGGCGGCCTTGGTGACGTACATGAGCGCCTTGAGATTCAGGTCGACCATGCGGTCCCACTCCTGCAGCGGGGAGGTGACGGAGTCGCCGTTGAGCATGGTGCCGGCGGCGTTCACCACGGTATCCAGGCGCCCGAATTCGGCAACCGTCTTTTCGACCACGTCGGCGGCGGCACGGGCGTCAGTAACGTCCGCTTCCACAATGGAGGCACGGCCTCCGGCGGAGCGGATGTCGGCGGCGAGGGCCTCGAGCCGTTCGCGCCGGCGGGCAACAATCGACACCGCGGCACCTGCTCCGGCCAGTCTCTTCGCAGCCGCCCGGCCGATACCGCTGGAAGCTCCGGTGACGAGGGCTACGGTTCCGTCGAGGGTTTCTGGCATGTGTTGTTCCTTCGGGTCGTTCGGAATCGGTGGCCTCAGAATTGTGAAGGCCGGCGTTCGCTGGAGGGGTACGGCAGTTCCGGAATGAACCGCCACTGTGCCCCGAACCCGTCGGCGGGTTCGATCACCGCGGCCATTTCATCCTCGGTGTAGGGAACCTGGACTTCCTTCAGATGGGTGCGAACCCGCTGGGGGTCCGCGACCAGGAAGCTGACGCCGTAATACAGGTCGCGGCCCTCGGGCAGCTTCGCCGCATAGGGGCTTCCCGGGTTGGGAACGGCGAATTCGAGCACGGTGTCCGCAAGCCGGATGAAGGTACTCTCCGCGTCCAGTGCGGCGTTGTATCGTTGGGCGATGATTTTTCCATCCAGTACGTCAAGGTACAGCTTCGTGACACGGGCGAGGTCGGTGGTCAGGATGGTGTGATGCGAGGTCAGTTCGATGGTGAGCGGATCGTCAGGATCGACCGAGGGGCCGGACCAGTCGGGGCGCAGCCGTGGATCCGCCTGCCGGGAGTAGTACTCCCAGTGGCGCTGACCTGTTTCCTGGAATTCGTACCGGATGCCAGTGTCTTCGGGCAACGTGAACCCGGTGAAAACGTCGGGCGCGAAGGAAGAGGTAGGAGGCTTGGCGCCGGTGATGAGCTCTCCCTGCTGGTCGTGCGCCCGGATGCCGGCACCTGCCAGCTTCTCGAACATCCCCACGGCATCATCGGTGTACCAGCCCAGCCCGATCATCCCATCGGTGACCCCCTTGTACCGGGTTTGGCCGGCGAGGGCGCCCTGAGCGTGGAGCGTCGGGCACAGGAAAACCCAGTGAATATCCGTGATGAAGGCAAAGAACGAATAGTTCACCGGATAGTCGGGGTTGAGCAGGTTCAGATCGAGCGTCTCTTCCCACCGAAGATCGGGACGAGCGAACACCTTCCGGAACCACGTCCGGGCCTCCTCCAGATCGGAAACGGCCAGGGTCGGATGGTAGAGGGCGGGCACGTTCGGAGCCATGGTGCACCTTTCATTGAAACTTTTTGAACGGATAACTTCAGGGGGTTGAGGCGTCAAAATGGGTGGCGGAGTGGGTGTGCGCGAGCTGTGTAAGTCGGTGCCTGATAGCGGTCGGGGCGAGATCTCGGATATCGCCGAACTGGGCGAACATCTGCCGGATCCCTCGACCTGCTGCGAGGCCCCGTTCCTTGAACAAGTCACAGGCCTCTGACCAGTCATCCCGTGGTGGCATAACCGGCCCCTAGGGTGGCATGGGTGGCGGCGTGCCGAGCGACGAGGCGGCCGAAAACGGCGCCCTTGCCCAGTGAGGTGCCGGTCATATATGCGGCGCCGTGGAACCCGCCGGTGACCTCGCCGGCCGCGTACAGGCCCTTGATGACCTCCCCGTCGACGTCGACCACCTCTCCGCTGGTGTTAATGGTGATCCCGCAGTAGGTCGTGGTCATTAGCGACTTGGCCGGATAGGCGTAGAACGGTGCCTGGTCAATCGGCAGCAGCTCACCGACTCCGTTGCACAGGCTGGTCCGGCCTACCTCGTCCTCCTGCTGGCCGGTGGCGGAGGCGTTGTACCGGGCCACGGTCTGAACGAGGGCGGCGGGGTCGATCCCGGCCACCTCGGCGAGTTCTTCGAGGGTGTCGGCCTTGTGCACGTGGCCGATGTCCTCCAGCGTATCGATGTCCTTCAACGGAATGCCCCGGTGGGACTTGGCCCGGACCCGGGCGTCGAAAATCTCGAAGCCGAGCCCCTCGGGCTGACCCAGCACCTCCCTTCCCAGTGTCTTGTAGTTCTGGGACTCGTCCACAAAACGCCGGCCGTGCTTGTTCACGATGACCGCGCCCATGTAATAGGCCGTGAGCAGCTCATGGAACTCATCCCCCGTGTCCGGGTGGGATCCGTAAGTGCCGCTGACGAAGGACATGTCGGCCATGCCGGCCCCGAGCCTCCACGCCATTTTCAGCCCGTCGCCGGTGTTGCCCTTGCCGCCGTAAGGGATCGCGGCGAGCTGTTCCGGGGCGAAGATCTTCAGCAGTTCGGTGCCGCGGCTGAAACCGCCGGTAGCCAGGACCACTCCGCCGGGGGCAGTGAACAGCTCCTCGCCTGCCGGAGTCTGCACCAGTACGCCGGTGACCCGGCCCGAACCATCCTGGACCAGCTTCACGGCGCGGTGTTCAAGGAAGGTGCGTCCCCCCGCAGCGGTGAAGTCGCGGTGGAGCCCGGCCAGCACGTCCTTGATGACCGAGTTGTGGCTGCGCCGGGCTGACTGGCCGGAGCTGATTTCGACCTCGCGGAACTCGACTCCGTGGTCCTTCAGCCACCGATAGGTTTCCTTCTGGTGGGCCAGGTACGCCTCCAGCAGCGACCGGTCGTTGCGGTGCTCACCGACCTCAAGCAGATCCTGAAGGAACAACTCAGCGGAGTCGTCAATGCCCTCCGCGGCCTGCTCCTCGGTGCCAGTGAAGGCGAACCAGCCACCGCTCATGGCCGAAGAGCCGCCCAACGCGTCGGTCTTCTCCAGCAGGGCAACGCGCAGGCCGGCCTCCGCCGCCGAGGTCGCGGCCGACTGCCCCGCGATACCGGAGCCGACGACGACCAGGTCGTAGGTGTGTTCGGGTGTAGACATGCTCCACTCTCGCTTTCAGATGATCCGGGGGGGGCAGCACGTACCTCGGCCCGGTGTGTCTTGAATGATGTGCGCAGCCGTGGGCGCACACGGTTGTTACCTGCCGTTCAGTGCCTCGGTTCGACCGATGCCGTCGGGGCAGCCGACGTCTCCTTGGCCGCGTCGTCCACGGGTTGATGATGCGTCCCTGGCAGCCCGAGCTCTTCCAGTGGGGTGCGGTATGTCTCGCGGGCGGTGAGCGCGGCAATGGCGGCAATAATGAGCGCGCCTGCGACCATGCAGGCGACGGGCACCCAGTTAGTGGGGTCGTCGCGGGTGAGGACGGTGGCGATCGACGGGGCGAAGCCGGAAACCACCGAACCGATCTGGAGGCCAACCGCCATGGAGGTGTACCGGACCCGGGCAGCGAACATCTCTGCGTAAAACGCTGGGTAGATTGCCCCGCAGAAGGCCAGGAACAGGCCAACCATAAGCGCGTTGGTGACAAACATCAACGGAATGTTGCCGGCCGATACCGCGGAGAAAAACCCGAACGTCATGGCCGCCGTGCCGAGTGCACCAATCACGAACACCGGCCGGCGTCCGATCCTGTCGGCGAGAAGTCCCGCCGAGGGTCGGACAAGCAGGGCGACGATCTGGGTCACGACGGCGGACCACAGGACGGTGGTCCGGTCGATCCCCATCGAGATGGCGAACGCGATGCCGAAAACATTCATGATCGAGTCCGGGACAAAGTAGAGCGTCGCCAGGGCGACCCGGCCGATACCCTTCCAGCTGGTCCGGAGGGCGTCAACGAGCGGGACCTTTGCCGTCTCGCCCTTCTGCTTGACGTGCACGAACACCTCGGGCTCCTCAAGGGTGCGGCGCACAAAGAATGCGATGAGGAGGACGACGATGCTGGCCAGGAACGGCAGGCGCCAACCCCACGAGAAGAGAATTTCGTCAGGCATCGCTGCAACGGGGATGAAGACCAGGGTAGCGAGGAGCATCCCGGCGCCCACACCCTCGACGGTCCAGCTGCCCCAGAATGCCCGGCTCCGATCCGGTGAGTGCTCGATGGTAAGCGAACTGGCGCCTGCCACTTCTCCACCCGCAGAGAAGCCCTGCAGGAGCCGCATCCCGACCAGGAGCAACGGGGCAAGAGTTCCAATCTGGTCGTAACTGGGAAGGATTCCGATGACGAATGTGGCCAGCCCCATGATGAGCAGTGAGGCCAGCAAGGCGTTCTTGCGCCCGAACCTGTCACCAAAATGGCCGATCACCACGGCACCGAGCGGGCGGGCGAGGTAGGCGACTCCGAAGGTGGCGAAGGACATTAACGTGGCAGCTTCCGAGTCAGGGAAGAAAACGACCGGGAAGATAATGGCCGCCGCCGAGGCGAAGAGGACAAAGTCGTAGTACTCCAGTGCCCCGCCGAGGAACGCTGAGAGGGCCGCCCTTCTGGTCTGAGCGGTGGCGCCCGTTTTGATCATTGCTTGAGACTCCTCGGATACTGATGCCCATGGGACACTGCGTGCTCGTATGGTCTAAGGGATCGACGCCGCGGCCGGATCAGCCCGATCCTGGCGTGCGGCTCCGCATGACGCTGCGTCGCCAAGATCAGCGGATGATCAGCCTTCTTCTCGCCCGTGGGCCAGCTTCATTGGCACGATGCATGGCAGGTTCATTGTCATCCTGAACTGGCAACCGTTCGATCCCCATCGGCCGCTACCTAGAGAATGTCTGTGAGCAGATGCACAGTCGAGAGCGATTCCCGCTGACCGAGAAGGCTATAATTTGTTGGCCGGTCAGGGGCGGTTGCAGGGGGACAGGATCTGCTGTGCAGGCAGCGGCATTGGTTGTCCGGATATGCGGGCAACGAAGGCGGCGATGACCGTCCGCCCCAGCCTTGCGGAGTGCACGGGATACAACGGGTCGGAGGCCGAATGCCAGCGCGGGACGAGACGATGATCGAACGCATCATGCGCGTCCTCGAGGCCTTTGGCACCGGCGAGAGTGCCCTGACAGCATCGGAGATCGCCAGAAGGACCAAGCTTCCCACGGCCACCGCGTACCGCATTGTCGGCGACATGGTTGCCTCGAAGGTCCTGGAACGTGAACCGGACCGCCGGGTCCACATTGGTCTGCGCCTTTGGGAACTGGCCACCCGGGCGTCGAGTGCGCTGTCCCTGCGGGACATCGCACTCCCATACATGGAGGATCTCCATGCAGTAGTCAGACAGCACACCCAGCTCTCGGTGCTGGACCGGCACGACGTGCTCTACCTTGAGCGGCTCTCCTCCAAGCATGCCACTGCCGCCAACGCAACAACCGCCGGATCACGTCTGCCCGCGCTGCAATGCGCACCGGGCGTTGTCCTTGCGGCATATTCACCGCCGGCCGTGCGAGATGAGTTACTCACCTGGGGCAAGCTCACGGCGTTTAACAAGCAAACTGTCATGGACCGCGATGAGCTTAGAAAGATCATCGCCCAAGCCCGTCGGGCCGGCTATGCCGTGGTCCCGGGCTGGATCCATGACGATGTCACGGGAATCGCTGTCCCTATATTGGCAGCAGACGGCGGGGCCGTTGCCGCACTGTCCATCATCATCGAGCGCGGCGCTGATGAACTCACATACATACATGCGTTGCAGACCACCGCACGCGCCATCTCCCGTGCCATGCACGTCGATAACCTGGTGACAGACCCACGTCTGAACCTTCTGAAGCAACAGATCCGCAGGGCTACCGAGGGAGACTAACCCGAACGCGAGGACCTCTTGGCCCAGTCGCCGGCGGAGACCGGCCGGGACCAGGGGGAGAGGTTGAGCCCGTGTCCTCTGGTCAGCTCCAGCAGACCGGTCATCTCCCATTAGGTGGGCCAACTCCGGGCTGGCGCTAAAGCAAACAATTCTCGGTGAGTGGGAAGTGGCCTTGTAGGCCTGATCTTCCTCAGAGAAGGTTCAATAGTTCCAACGACGGCCCAAGGTCAGCGGCCCGGCACTCCTGTATGTCAACGGCGAGACCTCGACCTCCCCGACTCTCTCAGCGCGGTCTGTGAATTCTCTGCCAGAAAGGAGGCCCTCGAGCAGCTTGTGCACGAGACCGACTATCTGTTCCGCATACTCCTGCGACCCTAAGTCGCAGGAGGCCTGTATCCACTCGACGACGGCGGGTTCCACTGCGCCGGTTCGGCCAGCCGGACGATATCGCGAAGGCCGTCGAATTCCTTGCCGGGGGACATGTCTTCGTATTATCACCGGCCAGTGCCTGTCCGTCTGCGGTGGCAACGTCGTTACCGCAAACTAACCCGAGAAAGTCGTGAAATGAGCACCCTGTCCTTGATGAGTACCGCTGTCCCCATGATGTTCCACCCCACGTTAGTCGTCGACGACCTGCCCCAGGCGACCGAATGGTTCCAGCGGGTCTTTGGCCGGCGTGGGGTCCGTTGGGAGGAGAAGTACGACTTTTCCAAGCTCAAGGGGGATTACCCCAAGGAGTATTCGATCTTCATCCACCTCGGCGATGTCGTGGTGGACGTGCTTTCACCAAAGCTGCTTGCGTTGCCTGAAGGTAAGAAGGCCCCCTACCCCGAAGGCCAGGGACTATCGGATATTGCCTGGTATACAGAGGATGCGCGCGCTCTGGCGCGCTACCTCACCTCGCAAGGAATTCGTGTGCGCGATCAGAATGGGTCCCCTGTGGAGGACGGCGACCTGCCCGTCTCCAACTTGGCGGACGACTGCTACATTCTCTGGACCCTTCCGGAGGATACCGGCCTGACCTATGAATTCCTTGAGATGGGGGAGCAACACCGCGAGTTTTATTCACGGGTGGGTGACCCTCGGCTCAACCCCTCCTGGACGCTGCCGGTCCCAAGCGCCGACGACCCGCTCGGTGTGGTGCGCAGCCTGCATCACACGATCCTCACCCTTGACCTTGACAGGGCAGAGCGGCTGTACACCCAGATCCTGCCCGGGCGGGTTATCCACCGTGGCCTGGATACTCAGTGGGGCGCCGAGAGCGTCTCCATAGAATTTGCCGGATCGGTGCTTAAATTCACCCGCCCGCAATCGGACACACTGACAGATGTTTTTACAGGCGAGCCGACGGAGGCGGACAGCTACGTTGGCATGACCTATCAGGTGCTCGACCTCGAGCGGGTGGCACGGCATCTTACACAGCAGGCAGTCGGCTTTGAACGGGTGGATGAGGCGCTGTTTACCTTCCCCGCGGAGACCATGGGCGTGCGATGGACATTTGTCGAGCACGCTCGCCCGTGACGTCCCGAGACACAACGAAAGGATTTCCAATGGCAGTTTTCGCAGTGACCTACAGCTATGGGCCCGAAGCGGCCGCCACCCGCGCAGACTTGCTCGCCGAGCACCGTGCCTGGCTGGGCAATATCGATGCGGAGGACCGGTTGCTGGGTGCCGGGGTGTTCGCCGATAAATCTGGCGCCCTTCTGGTCTTCCGTGCCGATTCATCCGATGCCCTGCATCGCGACCTGAATGAAGATCCGTTTGCCCAGGCGGGTGCGGTAGCCGTTACTGATGTCAGGGAGTGGACCCCGAGTTGGGGAGTGCTGGCCCATGCGGCGGAAGGAGTCCGATCATGACGTCAGCTTGGACGGGCACTGGCGCAATGCCTGCACAGTTGCCTCACCCCTGGACCTAATAAGGCAGGAATTTCCGGAGACTGGGAAGTCAACGGGGAGGAACTCCCGGTCTTCAAGATCACCAAGGGAGCATCCGAAAGCACATAGCCGCTCAGGCTCCAAACCGACGGCAGACTCAGGCTGGGTCGCGCTGCTAAGTGCCCTTTAAAGCAGGTGCACTCGACCCAGCCGGATCAGCTGCTACCCCGCAACCCCTCGTCGGCGAGAGCTAATCGGCCTCCAATAAGGATGCATAAGAGGATATCCAAATATCCGGATGGGCCTCATGCGGCAGCTGGGAAACCGGCCCTCTTCCCTGCCGAAACTGGTCGTCAAAGTGGACCAGCGCCGGGCCGAAGCATTGGCCCTACGCTGGACAGGCGACCCGCACCTTCAAGTCCGGTTCAAGCATCAGAAGGCACTCGAGGAAGCACGCCGGAATGCTGCCCGAATCAACGCTGCACTGGCCGAACTGCAGGCACCTCCGGAGGTGCCGCGGGATGATCTCACTAACGGCGGTATCCAGCGGTTTGCTTTGTATCAACTGCAAGCTCCGGAGAGAACGGCGTCGCGCGATGAGATGAGCGACGAGTCGATGATGGGCCGCCATTTGTGAATGGCGGCCCATCATTGTCCGACCACTGGTGGTGCAGATCTAGGGGGAGCCGTCTTCAATCGGTGGCCTCACGCGATCGGTCGGCCCTCTGAGGCCTGGTCGGCGGCGGCGGATTCCGACGGTGTGTTTCTGGTCTTCCGAGGACGGGCAAATGCTCCGGATTCCAGCCCGAGCTTCTTGAGTTCCTCGGCACTCCATCCATCTTTGGTTGCCCGAACGTAGGCCTTTTTGTCGTCGCGTTCGGCCTCGGCAAGTTGTTCTTTGAGGTCGGCAACGCGCTGCCTGGCTTTAACCAGTGCGGTGACGGATTCAATGCGGGAATTGAGCAGTTTGCGTGCCTGCTCCTGGGTTTCTTCAATGCTGATATTCGCCATGCTTCGACCTTAAGCGCACCACGTCTGGTTGTCTCTAACCGACCCAGAGCTGTTCGTTTTCAATCCTGGAAAATCATGCAGCCGAGGCGGTGCCAGATCGGCGGTCCCCGCATCGTACTTCTGCTGTATGCCGCGCGGTGGGATCAGTGCCATGGTGATTGTCCTCCTGCTGTGTTTTTGGATGCCCGTTCCTTTCGGCGAATGTCGCTTTACTGGCCCGCGAAGTGAATTGGCAAGGGCGGAGGCGTCCGACCGTGGAATACCGGAGCGAAGCGAGGATATGCCGCGAAAGCGGGCGCCGGAGCCTTGCCAAGAGAAGGGCGGGCAGTACGCTGACCAGCCGAAACGGAACGGCGAAGCCGTGCCCGATCATGACAGCGCGAAGCGCCCCCGTTGTTGATCCCTCGAAGACCACCGGCCGCGCGGGGCGGCTTTTACCGAATCGGGGCCCCTGGCAGAGCAAGCTATACACTTACACGGGTGTAAGTGGCTTGCGGACTCGACTTTTGGTGTCGCGTCGGGAACACTGGGGGAGTGTTGTCCCCGGTTGTCGGGGTCGCTGCGCTGGGCAATTGAGAGGATGGAGGGAACGGGTGACTGAGGAGAACGCCGCTGGTTCCCGGTTCTCGCGCCGGCGCCGTGCGAATACGCCGGCGGGGTCGAAGAAGCGCCGCGATCTGTGGGTCACCGCCGAAGAGGAAGCCGCCCTGGTTGCCCGTGCAGTCCGGGAGCATGTGACGGTTCCCAATCTGCTGATTTCTGCTGCGCTTTCGGAAGCCTCTGAGACGCCGACGCAGCGGAAGGCTGCGGCTGCTGAACTGATGGCCCTGCATACGCTGCTGGCGAGGGTGTCGAACAATGTGAACCAGATTGCCCGGCATGCGAATGCGGGGGATGAGTTTCCGCAGGATGCCCGCGCGGTACTTGGCTATGTGCGTGAGGTCGCGATGCGCATTGACCGTGCGGTTGAGGGGCTGATGTAGGGATGATCCCCAACATCACCCGGGGTGCACGCATGACCGGTCTGATGGTCTACCTCGTGTCGACGGATGCGGACAGGACGAAGAACGCGCACAGTGATCCGCACCTTGTTGCCGGGGATGCTGCGATCATGGCCTGGTATGACGACGGGGTTCTGGACAGGGACGACGCGGTGGCCATTGCGAGGCATCTGGACCAGCCGCGCAGGGCTTTCGGCGTGGAGGTACGGATCAAGGACATGCGCTGGGACGCCGCCCGGAAGAAGCGCGTCTTCGTCGGCTACAAGGAGGCCAACGTCTGGCATTGCTCGCTGAGTCTGCGCCCCGAAGAGGGCGCCCTGACGGACCAGCAGTGGGGCGATATCGCCAACGACTTCGTGGACGCCATGGGTTTTACCGAGGCCAGCGGCAAGGCCCAGTGCCGCTGGGCGGCGGTCAACCACGGCACCAGCGAGAACGGTAACCACCACATCCACATCGCTGTGTCTCTGGTGAGGGAGGACGGCACCAAGGCCTCGACCCACGGTGACTACAAGCTGGCGCAGAAGACCTGCCGTGAGCTGGAGGTTAAGTACGGTCTGGAAGAGCTCTCCACGGTGCATGCGAGCCGCGGTTACGACCGTGCCGAGAAGGCCACCGCCGTTCGGGATGATCGGGAAATGCACCGTTCATCGCTGGCGCGGAAGGTGCGGGCCAGCGCCAGTGCCTCGGCGACCGAAGCGGAGTTCGTCCGCCGCGCCCGCGACACCGGCCTGCTGGTCCGGCCGCGGTACGCGAAGAACACCACAGACGTCATTGTCGGCTACTCCGTAGCTGAACGCCCCAAGCAGGGAGCGCGTCCGATTTGGTTCGGCGGCGGCACCCTCGCCTCCGACCTGAGACTCGGTGCTCTGCGTGAGGAATGGATGGACTCGCCGCAATTGGCTACGGAGGCTGCGGCGGAGTGGAACGCAGCGGCGCGCAACAGGCGCAAGGTGACCAGGACCGGCCCCGAGAATGCAGCGCAGCCGGCGGAAATGTGGGTGGAGTACACCCGCAACGCAACCGCACTGGTCGAGCAGCTGCGCGCACTGCCCAAGGATGACCACGCCACGTGGGCGAAAGCCGCCCGGGAGGTTTCCGGTGCCTTCGCGGCATGGGCGCACCGGCTCGAACCGACCCCCGGACCGCTGGCAGCCACCGCGGCCGAACTGTCCCGCACCGCCCAGCTGCGGGCCCCACGGCAATACAGCAAGCCGGTCGCCCTGCCGTCCATTGCCGGGACGGCCATGTTGTTCATGGCGGCATCAAGCAAGAGCAAGACGGCTGCCCAATCAGCCCTCATGCTGCAGCTGGTCAACACCGCGTTCGCCATCCACGAAATGCACCAACAGTCCGGACGAACCAGAGAAGCGCAGCGGATCCGTGCCGTCGTCACCGAACAGCTCAAACCGTTCGCAGCGACCATGCCCAAGCCGGTCACCGTCGGCGCACCGGAGCAGACAGTGACAGAGCAGGCACCCGTGCCGAAGTCCGTGGAGCTTGGTCTTCGCGGCATGGCTCCCATCCGCCCAGGATCGGCTGTGCCCACTAATCCGACGCCAGCGAGAACCCACCAGCACACCGGCCGCGAATCCGGACCTGTGCTCGACCGATAAAGAATCACACCAAGGGCGAAGGGGAACAGCATGAGTGAATCAGACGGAATCGATGACGTCGTGGACGGCGGAATGCGGCAGTCGCTGCTGATCGCCTCACGCATTGCCGAAACCCTGGCCCGGCGCCGGCAGGAATCCCAGCGGCAGCAGGAACACCAGGACGCGCAGGCAGGACACGAAGCCCAGGCACGCCTCGACGCACAACGCAGTGCCGTGCACGCGGCACTGGCACCGGTGGAGAAAGACCAGTGGTGGGACAAAGCCCAGCCCCATGACATCGCAACGGCACATGCGGCCGCGGAAGGCTGGAAAGACCACGACCCCACCGCACTGGCAGCCTCAGAAAGAATCCGTCAGGAAGTCCTGACCCGCTACGGCATCGACACACACGACGTCGGCGCGGACGCCGCCTACCTGGAATCAGGGATCCAAACCCTCATGGCGGAGAAAGCCCGGCAGGACGTGTTGGCACTGAGCCAGGAAGAGGCCCGCAAGGCGGCCGCCGAACACGAGAAGGCAATGCAGCTGCTCGCCGCGGCCCGCGCCGAGGAACTCCGCGCCCAGGCCCAGAAACTGGCCCCTGAAATGGAGCGCCACCAGGTGCCCGTGGAGTACCTGGCCAACCCCGAGCTGGCACAGGCCCTGCAGCGGGCCCACAACGCGAAAACCCCCAAAGCCGTTGCAGCTGCCGACGCTGAGATCAAGGAGCGCATGTTCCTCATCGGCAAGGACGGGATCAACGGTCCCGACATTGACCAGCTGCGCAAAGAAACCACCGCCAGCATCAACGGTGCCGGAGACTCCCACTTCAAGGATCCCGAGTTCGTGAAAGCCGCCAGGCAGATGCACGAAGCCAAGCTCCTGGCAGAGGGCGGGTTCACAGGCTCCCAATGGGCGTCAACGGAACAGCGGTACGAACGAGCCGAGAAGGAACTCTTCGCCCGCCTTGAAGGCGTCGGCCGCGAGATCGAGAACCGTGTCACCGGCAACGACAGCAGCCGGCTCACAGACCAGGGCCTCAAAGCAGAGACCACGCCGGCCGCCGACTACGGCTCAGCCGAGCGTCAGGAAGCCTTCGCCGCGTCCCTGGCAACCACCGGCGCCAGCGAAACCCAGGTCCGGGGACGCGCCGCTGCCGAACGCAGCGAGGGCACACACCCCAGCGCAGCCGTCACCATGGGTAAAGGCGCAGCCAAGGCCAGAAAGACCCGCACCGGGGCAGCAGCCTTGGGTGCGGAGCGGGCCAAAAGCGGTCCCGCCCGCTAGTCAACAACGAAAAGAAGGCCCCTTCTGTCTGACCAGGCATATTCTCGAGACCCGCGTTGTATTCAGGCTGTGCCGCCAGAAGACGAGCTGTTCCTGCCGAGATGGCAGAGGCCATGGCTGTTAAGGAGCTACCCGCCCAAAAACGCTCTGCCAGGGCCCTGTGATCACTGGGCTATTACACCCTCCCATGCCTCCACTACGAGCATCGCTACGTCCACTACAGCAGCTGGAAGTGCCGCTTCACCGGAATTCGACCCAAGCGCCCAGCTGGACTGTCAGGGGATTACCTGAACAGTTCTGTTTTGGGTTCGGGATATAATACCTTAAGGGCATCAATATCGCCTTCGTGATGCTAGGTTGACATAAGGCAGGTTATCGGCGTTAAAGCACGGGAGTAGAAGTAGCTGCGAGAACTCCCGGTCCAAGACTGTTTCCGCGCTTCTGCAGGTCAAACCAAGCCCAGAACGACCTTGATGATTCAGCACCGACATGGCATTCAGCCGTCTAAAAACGAGCCCTCGCTTTCACTAAGGATTCCGAGACCCGACCCCACTGATGAAGCAAGGAATCGCCCATATACCTACCTAAACCGTCTGGAAGAGTCTGCGGACTCAGGACCGCCTGAAGTTCTGAGCGCACAAAACTAGTCGAGGAAATAGGCGTGAACCTTCTCCTCGGAGTCCAAAATTTCGTCTGCAGGCACGCCGAATCCTCGTGCGAGCTCGACCGATCCAAAGAGCGCGACCTGCACGTCAGGCGAGAAGGCTCGTTCGAGCAATCCGAGATAGTCGGATATGCCCTCGTCCAACTTCTCTATAAGCTCCTGGTACTCGGCGGCGAGCTGCTCGTCGAGCTCGCGCTGCTCGCGGAGGTAACGCTCTATAAGCTCGGCCTCTCGCTTCGAGAGGGACGATGCCACCGTCTTGTACATTATGGTGCCGACCGTGTTGCCAATAACGGCGCCGAGGACTGGAACTGGGATGAGCGCCTGGCCGACAAAAGAGGACAGCGCGCTCACGGCCGCCTCCAGGGAGACGAGCTCCGAGTTCTCGATGAACTCTAGCTCGTCGATTTCGCCACGGCGGAGCTTGTTCGCCTGCTCTGCAATACCGAAGGCGGCGGTGACAGTCGAGCTGGCGACCGCTGCGGGCGTGGCGGTGAAATTCGTCAGCGCGTAGATACTAAAGCCTCGGACTCCGCCTTTGACGAAGCTGAAGCCGGTCTCGCCTGCGATATCGAGCCAGTCCTGCCGGCTGAATTCTCTAAGCGGCTTGCCTTTCCGACTCTTGGCGACCACGGCCAGCACAAAAGCGGTCCCGCCCTCGATCCCGGCGGCTGCAAGCGTGGCCGTCGCTCCTTCTTGCAGATTCGGCAGGCTCTCTTGGTAGGCGTTGTCACGCAGGGACTGGTCGGTGGAAAGGAGGGAGTTTTCCTCGGCCGCCATGGTCGACTCGTAGACGCCCCTCTGTACCTCGTGGTATTTGAGCGTCGATGGTTCGAGCGACTCAATTCCGATCGACCCCTCCTGAAAGAACGTGTGGATCCGTCGCCAGTCGCTGAAGGACGGTCCGCCGCCGCTGCGCGACAGGAGCTTTCCTGCTTCCTCGGGCGGCATAGAGTACAGCCCCGTGATCACCTCGAAGTGATCACCCGGGATCTGGTATTTCCCGCCGTTCTGCACGTAGTCGGGATACTTCTGGAGGTGCTCAGTGATTGCTCCTAGGGAGAAGCGGCCGCCTGCTGCGACGAACTTCTGCTGGATCTCCACGCCACTGCGAATCAGGTCCACGGGTCCGTTGTCGTTCACCCATTGGTAGATGGGCTCCTGGCCGAGGATCTGTCGCCGGGCATTGCTGATACCCACCTCGGCGATTTCCGCAATGAAGCCGTGCATGCCGTGCTGTCCGCCGCGATTGGCGGTGACCACCTCGAGGTCGATCTTCCTGATAGCTTCATTGATGCTGGTCAGTGCGTTCAGGAGGTTCTCGTCTTGCTGGCTGAACGAGCTCAGTAGATGGTCAATGCGAAGTTGATTGAGATAGTTCACCCAGGAAGCGACCGCCTGCTCCTGGTTGCTCCTGACGAACTTCCTCATGTCATTCATCAGATGCGCCCCGCTCGATGCGCCTACCTAGCAGGGCTGCGCACGACTTCGTGTTGTTCACGAGGGCTCCCAGCCTCTTCTGCTGGGAATCGGAGAGCGAAAGGAAGTCGGCGCCAAAGTACACCAGTGCTTCGCCGTAGCAGTTCACCAGCTCTAGGCGAAGCGTGGTTGTCTTCCGGAGGAGGTCGTCGATCTGAGCATCATCGCCTTTGACCGACGCGGTGTTTCGCTTCACCGCAGCAAGCGCGACCTGCTTTGCCGCCCGATTCTCGAACTTTTTCTTGGCGAACAGCGCGATTGACGCGAGGAGGGTGGCTCCTGCGACAGTCCATCCGATGGGGCCGGCCAGCGCCAGCAGAGCGCCGCCTGCAGCGGTGCCTCCACCTCCGGCAGCCAAGGCGCCGCCTCCAAGCCAGGCAAGAGCGGCGTTGCTTGCAGCGGCTCCGGAGAGAGCGGAGATCGCGGTACCAGTCGACGCAGTGCCGAAAGTAGTGGCGACCCACATGGCAGCCGTCGGCGCCACGCTCGCGACTGCAGCTCCCGCGGCAAACCCGGCGCCGGCGCCGGCAGCAGACTGCTGCGCAGCTTCGAGATCCTTCCGGGCGAACTCCTCCGCATCCAGGAACTCGGCTTTGTGGACGCCGATCTCACCGAAGGAGGTCTCGAACGACTTCGGGGTGTTGGCGATACTATTCACCAGCAGCTCGACGAGCTCGATCAGGTCCGCCGACCGTTCGCGCTGGCGCAGGAGAGAAAGCCCCTTGTCGCTCATCGCGGTGAAGGCGGCGTTGTACTCCGCTATGGCCTCCTCGTAGGGGTCCGGCGCCTTCACGGCCATTTTCTCGACCGTGTCTCTGGCGGCTTCCTTGACGCTTCCAACCTGCTCGATGACCTGCGTCGACGCACTTCGCAAGGCCTTGCCGATGCCCTCTTTTGCATTGCTCACGTCGATCTGTTCAGCCATGGTTATCCCCCAACTCGATTGCGGCTCGCTGCCGAGAAAAGATTATCGACTGCGGGTGACAACGTGGACGTTCTCGGCTTGCCAGATGACCCGGGCTCACTTGTAATGTGCTGTCGACCGCCGTAACCAGCGAGCGTCAGGTCGTGTCGACGGAACGCCTTATGCATGTCATGAATTGCATGAACCAGCCGGATCATCTGCGCCAAAATGGCGGCCTGGGCGATTGGTGAGGCCGAGGTTGCAGCGAGCATGAACGCGGCCGTGCGGGCCATGCGCAGCGCGCAGGCGGGCCGCCGTACGGCCGGACAAAACGTCTCCCGCACCGGCCGCAGAAACAGCCAGCGGTCCCGCCTGAACTCAAAGGTCGCCAAGTTTCGGCAGCTAGACCTCAGAGAAGGATATGTCGCGGGTTATCGATCATCCGCCGTGTTTGGGATCAGGCTGATCGCGCGGATGGGAGAGCCGGTGCCGCCGTGAAGTCGGAGCGGGAGCGCCATGAAGTAGCTGATCTGGGGGACCTCGGCGAGATTGCACAGGTTTTCCATAACGAGCACTCCTGCGGGGAGCAGCTCGTAGTGTGCACGGAGGTCGGGTCCGGACTTGTCTGCCGGGTCGATGCTGATGCAGTCAATGCCGACCGCTTTCACGCCCTTGTCACGCAGGTATCGCGCTGCTTCGCCGGTGAGTCCCGGCCAGCCGCGGAGGTAGTCGAACCCTTCGGGAACGAGCGACCAGCGGTGCTCCCATTTCGTGTCCAACAGGACGATGTCATCACGTTCGATGGCAACGTTCTGGGCTTCCCACTCGATGAGCTCGTCGCGGCCGATGTTGTAGCTGACGGGATCATAAGGGCCGAAGCTGAGTTTGACCGCGCGGCCCATCAATCCGGTCAGCGGGATCTCGTGAGTGTGGACACGCCGTTTGTCGCTGGGGTCTGGCACAAAATGTGCCGGTACGTCGACGTGCGTGCCGGAATGGTCGCCCATGACGAGCTGGTTAAATTCAGCCGGATCCGTCATCGAGGGGAACGGCAGCAGGAAAAACTTCGGGTGGGCGGGGATGGTCGGGATTCCCTGAATCAGCTCGCGGCTGAGGTCAACGACCCGGTAGGCGCTCAGGACCTCCCGCAGCGCTTCAGCCGACCTCTGATGCAGGTCCCCTTCGTTGTGCCGTGTCATGAAAATAACAGTGCGTCCCGTACAGGCCGGGAATCAAGGTGTCGGCTTCGACGACTAGACGGCGGACTGCCGGGCAGTTGCCGTGTCCCAGGCTGGACCGCGTGAACGGGCGAAATCCGGTCAGAGTAGAGTGCCCTCTCCAATTTCTGACACTCTCCGGCTACATAGTCTTAGATTTCACTCTAACGAGACGAAATCCCGCCGTCGGCCATCTCCTCTAGCCGCTTCGGCTACAGCACTGATGCCCATTGTCGGTGACGGCCGATACTCAACGTGATATTTCATCCGAACTTAGACACCAAAATCCGCAAACCTTGACCGGTTGTCTTACGCAGGCTGGGTCCGTACGTCTGGGAACCAGCCTTCTGGCGCTGTCTTTGGTTTGAGGTGTTCGGGGTCGCGGTGTTCTTTCATGTCGCAGTTGTAGAACGGCCCTTGGGGGTCCAGGAGGACTCTCATGTGGTGGTCTGCGTGGTCGCGCCACCAGACGCTCATGCCGGTGGCGGGGTCGAGGCGTAGGTGCTCCCAGGAGCGCCACATGGCAGCGACACGTGAGACCGCTTCGGGGTGGAAGTACCACTCGATGCACCACTTTGCTGATTTTCCGGTGACGTTGCGGACATACGTGGGCAGCAGTTGCTCATGGAGGAATTCTTCGGCCGAGCCGTAGACGAGCTCCGGTGCCTTTTCGGTCTTTTCGTCCTCGTTCTTGCTGGGACTGGGTACGGGAGTGTCCGTGTCGAATAATCCGAAATCATCGGCCATGAGTGACTGCTTCCTTATCCCGTGACCCAGGGGTCAGCGGTCGGCGCGGCCGGGACCGGGACTGGCTCTGCTTCCGGCTGCGGGCTGTACTTCTTGATGGAGGCCTCCACGGCTTCCTTGTGCGGGCCGGTGTACCAGGGCAGGGTGCGGACCAGCGTGGCCGGTGCGCCGGAGGCGAGGACCACGGCGCGGCCGCGGTCCAGTTCGGCGAGGTTGGAGACGTCGAAGATGCGTTCTTTGGCTTCCTGGCGGGAGCGGCTGCGCCCGGATTTGCCGGAGGAGATGGAGACGTTGGTGTAGCTGTAGTCCCCGATCAGGTCCGAGAGGGCGCGGAGGAACCCTTCTTCGGCCACACCGCCGCCGTAGACCTTGATGTTGGCGGCCGACCAGATTTTGCGCATGTTCGCCTCGCCCCACAGTTCGACGTCCTGGGACCAGGACTGCAGGATGCCCATGACGATCAGGCCCTTGGAGCCGTAGTGGCTGAACTGGTCCGGCAGGGACGCCCAGCGGACCACGTTGGCCAGCTCATCGAGGGCGAACAGTGCAGGCTTGGGCAGGCGGCCGCCGTTGCGCTCGGCGCGTTCTTCCATGGCCTCGGCGATGGCCACAGTCAGTGCCGTGGTGAGCGGGGCGGCAGAGCCGGCGCCTTCCTTGGAGAGGATGTAGATCGTCTCCTGTGAGGCGGCGAAGTCCTGCGGGCTGAACTGGCGGCGCGCGTCCGTGGCCACGGTCGTCCCGGTATTGGGTGCGACCCAGCGCAGGGTGTTCCGGCTCTTGAGGCACTGGATCATCTTCTCCGCTGTGCCGAAGATACCGTCGCGCTGCTTATCGGCCAGTTCCAGCGTGGACTCCAGGCCCTTGTACTGCAGCTCGTAGTCATGCTGTTTCAAGATGTTGATCGGTGCCCGGTTAACCTGCTCCGTGACCCACAGGTAGACCTGCGTGATGGGCAGCTCGCCGAGGGCGGCCGCGAGGAAGTATGAGGAGAGAATGTCCTCGGCTTTGGGATCGAAGTAGGCATCCGGCTTGGATCCTGGCACCCGTGAGCCGGCGGCGAAATGCTGCGTGAGCTTGTAGGCCTTCTCTTCGTCGGTGACGTAGGAGAGCGGGTTCCACCACCAGTCCGGTTCCTCCTGGGCGATCTTCTGCGGATCGAATACCCACACCGGGGCCGTGAGCTCGCGGACGCCACGGGTACCGTCCACGACGTCGCGCTTGTTCGAGGTCGAAACGACGGCACCAGGTGCGTCCAGGATCGCGGGCATGACCCGGGAGGTGGACTTACCCGTTCGTGGTCCCCAGATATCGAGGCTGAGGTCTTCCCAGGACTGGATGAACTTCTGGCCGGTGGAGACCACTTTGCCCACGACGATCCCGGGAGTGTCCTTCACACCCAGCCGCTCGGCCGTGGCCTTCGCTCCCTTCTCGGAGAACGCGGCCAGCGACTTCCCACGGCCCAGGTAGCGGGCGGCCTTATCCACGCGGGCGCGCTTGCTCGCGCCCTTCTTCCAGGCCACCAGCACGACGATGGTCAGCACCAGGATCAGGCCCGCCATGAGGCACGCTACGACGGTGGATTGGGTTGGCCAGGGCACACGCCCCTTGGCCAGCCCGGCCACCAGATCAATCGGGTGCGCGGGAGGAGCGGCGATGCCGGCCATCCACGACCCGAGGTGCGCGGCGATCCAGGTGCCGCCGCCGAAGATGACGGCGGCGCCGATGGCCAGCCAGATCCCCAGCGCATCATCCAGCCCGGTGCCCCTGCGGTTCGGTGCGCTCACAGCCCACCGCCCGGGTTCAGGCCGGCAGCAGCGGGCTCCGGCGCCGAATCGGCGTGCCAGCGCTTGTTCGTGTCGTTCAACGAGGCTTCGACGGAGGTCAGGCCGATTTCGACGGGGATGCCGGGGCGGCCGCCGACCTTGATCAGGAACCTGCCCCGGCCCGGGGGGGTCAGTCTCGCCGCCGCGGGAGTCCCAGGCGGGCGGGTCCTGCCAGGAGATGAGTTTGTGCTGTTCCTGCCGCGAGAGCGGGATGGCTGCGGTCAGCAGCGGCATTTCCGCAGCCGGCAGGCCGGCGCAGATGACCATGCCGGAGCGTTCGACGAAGCCCCGGGCTTTCATCCGGTCCTCTTCGGCGGGCAGGGCCAGCAGGTCGGACATGGTGTGGGAGATCATGACCTGCCCGACGCCCGCGGACCGGTTGAGCCGGGTGAGGGCGTCGACGCGGTCGACCATGCCCTTGCCCGAGCGCAGCGCCCGCCAGAGCTCATCGAGGACGACGAAGTAGTGCCGGCGCGGTTTCAGCCCGGCATCGGCCAGGGCGTGGGAGACGTTGACCGTGCCGAAGCCGTAGGACCAGCAGGCCAGCAGCACCGCTGCCTGCAGGTCCGTTTCGGTCTCGTCGATGCCGGAGACGTCGAAGACGACGGCCCGGTCCCGCTTCATCGGGTTGGTGGTCTGCCGGGAGAATATCTCGCCGAGCTTGCCGCCGCCGGTCAGGCCCAGCAGGGTGGCCTCCAGGGCCCGGGTTTCCTTCAGGTAGACGTTCTTGTCGCCGCGGTCCAGGGCGACCTGGCGCAGCTCATCCGGTGCGGCAATGATCACGTCGAGCAGGTCGGACAGGACGGGGATGCCGTCGAAGGTGTCATCGAGGACGCGCAGGGCACGGTCCAGGATGGTCTGCTCCTGGTCGGTCGGGGGGTGAGTTGCGGCTGATGGTGATGAGGGAGACGACCATGTTCAGGCGCCTGCCGTGGGCGTCGGCCCGGACCCGCACGGCCGCCTCATGGTGTCCCTGTGACTCGAGGAGGCCGGCGGCCTCGACGGCCTGGCCGGGGTCAAGGATGTTCAGGTAGCCCCGTCCCCGGCCGAGCCGGATGACCTGCCCGCCCAGGGCTTCAACGGCCTCGAGGTGTTCGCCTTTCAGATCGCCCAGGACCAGGGGGTGCACGCCCTGGCCGGACAGGCCCAGCATCATCCGGCGTACCAGGGTGGATTTGCCCAGTCCGGGTTTGCCGAGGATGAACGCGGACGGGTTGGAAATCAGGTGCGCGCGCCTAAACCAGCTGATCGGATCGCAGCAGACCGTGGCCTGCGTTTCCTCATGCCGGCCCAGCGGCACGCCGATCATGGGTGCGGACGTGCCGGAGGAAAACGGCCACAGCCCGCAGACCTGCACCGTGGTGCCCCGGTACTCCCGCACCGCGGGGACCAAAGACGCTGCGCCGCCGCCGCGGCCGCCCCACCCCCGCGGACCCGGCGCACGCCAGCGCCCCGGTCGTGCAGCAACGCGGCTTTCCTGGGTTTCTGCCTCCACTGCCTCAGGGCGCGGGTTTCGCTTTTTCCGTTGAAAGAGCTTGTGCATTAGAGGGCCTCCCTGATTTCGCTGGGCAGCAGGACGTGTTTGGGCAGCACCAGTCCCAGCGGCAACGAGGCTGCGAAAGCGGTGTCCTGGGAACCGTAGGCGCGGCGCAGCAGCACCCGGGCGGTCCCGGAGGTCTGCTCGACGGCGGCAACCGCGTCGGGGAGCCTGGCCACGTCGTTGACGGTGGCGGTGACGACCAGGCCGAAGTTCACCAGCCCGGCCCCCTGGGCTTCCTCGGCCGCTGTCTGGGCGGCGGAGCGGGCGTCGACCAGGGCGCGGGCACTGGGGCGGTTTCCGGAGCTGATGCGGACGTTGGCGTTGTTCTGGTCCCGTTCGACCACTGCGGCGGCCCGGGCCGAATCCATCGGGCGGTAGAGCAGGGAGACGCGCTTGCGGTCGATGTCCCCGTGGGGGGCGAGCAGGCGGGAGAGGACCGAGGAGTTCACCGAACCGCGCGGTGCCCCGGTCATGGTCCAGGAGACGGAGAAGGCGCTCTCGTGCCGGTAGGTGTCCCAGTGGGCCTGGGTGGCGGTGGGGCCGACCTCGCCCCAGGTCAGGGCCACCGGGGTTCCGGCGGCGTGGGCTTCATCGATGATCAAAGCGGCGGGCGGGTCGTAGGCGATGCGCACGATTTCGCAGAGTTCCTGGGCGGACATGGGCCGGGCGATGCCGGCGCCGGTGGACTGCAGCCGGGCACCGAGTCCCGGGATGCGTGAGGCCAGGTCGCGGGCGGTCTCCTCCGGCTCCCGCCTGCGCGAGCCTGGCCGCAGGGAGGCCGTGAAGGTCAGGGACACCCAGGCCCTCACGGTGGCCGAGCCGTCCGGGTAGGTGCGCACGACCTCGCGGAGGATGGCCTTGGCCGCTTCGGGGGCGTTCTGGTCGATGGTCGTCTCGACTTCGTTGCGCAGCCGGTAGCCCGAATCCGGGGCGGTCTCCACGGTCACGGCGGCCGCTTCCAGTCCGGCTTCATCGCCCAGCCCTGCCAGCCAGCCGCCCCAGTTCGCGACCCAGGCGTCGACCTGTTCCGGATCGACCAGGGAGGCTCCGTCGGGTTCGGTGGAGAAGATCACGGTGAAGTGGCCGGTGGTGGGGACGTGGAGCAGGGCGAAGGGGCGGTTGTAGGAGTCCTTGAACTCATACAGCCTCGACCGCGCCGCCAGGCCGGGCAGCTGGTACATCCCCCACCCGGTCACCCCGAGCGGGCCGGAGCGGTAGAGGTTGGTGCCCGCCGAGCGGGAGAGCCGGAAGTTCAGCCGGGTGGCGGACCGGTCCACCACGGATTGGCCGTGCCTGTCCCTGACCGACAGCAGCGCAACCAGCAGCCCGGCCACCGCCAGGACGCCCAGACCGGCGAAGAGCCCCCAGATCGCGAAGCTGATGATGCCGGCCAGCAGCCCGGCCATCACGATGCCGGTGCCGATCGCACCCAGGTCCCCCAGACCGGCGGACCTGGGGACCCGCCAGTTGCCGTAGGACGGTTCCTTGTACTCGGTGTTAATTGCTGCCACTGGGTCCCTCCCCCGTTGAGTCCTGCGCGGTTCTCTGTGCGGCGTGGGCGGCCCTTGCCGCCAGCTTCACTCCGGTACCCGCTGCCAGACCTCCTGACTCACCGCTGACCACCTCGGGCAGGCCACATCGGAGCTGTGAGGATGCCGTAGGGATCCGGCTGCCCAAGTATGGCGGGGCTTCTGCAGCGGTAATTGGCCGGGTTATGGCTAGGTAGGAAGTCACGCTGGTCCAGCCGCCAGAATGACTGCCATCTGCCAAGCTGAACCGTTAGGTGGTGTCCCGTTAGGCGATGCCCACCGCAACACCTGCTGGTCGCTGCTGCCCGCGACTGCGAAGGCTGACCGGAACCGGGCCCACCGGCCGAAGGCCCGGGGCCACCTTTCTGGTGGCCCCGGGCCTTTTTGCGTTGCCGCGGTTGCCCGGACCGGCGGCGGGACCCCGTTCCAGGACTGCGCGCAGTACAGCCTGCCCGGCTGCGCAACTGCAGGCCCGCGGGAAGCCTGCGCCCATAGCGGCAGCATGCTGCCGCTATGGTCCCCGGCAGGCCTCCGAGCAGCCACAGGAGGCGAAATCGGCATGATATTGCCGGAATAGGATGGACTGCGGCAGAATGAGGGGTCGGCAACACGGAATCGGCAAGACCAGTGCCAAGGAGGCTATGCCAGCCTTAAGTGCGTGCAGGGGATGGGCGGACAGGTCTCCACTGGCCCGCCGGCAAGGCTCCCCGGCCGTAAGGACCTGGTGCGTTACCGGGTGATCCGCTTTGTGAAACTAGCCGGGAAAGAGTTCGGAAAAGTATCTGGCACGCTCCACGGCGTCGACTCCAAGAACCCAGCAAAACCAGATGGCTACGGCGGCAAGCAACAGGACTACCGACGCGGCTATGATCCGGAGCGGGTTCCGCGGCCGCACGAAGATGGACACCACAGCCGCCAACGCGGAGACCGCAGGAATAGCCAGGGATACTGCTATGATCCACTGCCGCCTGGGGATGTCCTCCAGGTCGTACGAGCCCGGGTAGTCATTCGGATCAAAGTCGAAGCCGGAACTGAACGCCATGAAGGTCGAGACAAGGGCCAGGCACAAGAATCCGAAGCCGAGCCCAGCCATATCCCGCCACCCCAGCGTTTTCGCATGACCCCTATCCAACCACGGCGCGCATCGGCCCGGGCCTGGCGATACTGATTGTCGCTTGCATATTGTCAAGTCGGGTATGCCCTTTTACACACCCTCGGAGCCGTCGGAAGTATGCCGTCAGAGCAGGTCCTCATCAGGCTTTTCACACGTTCGTGAGGGCAGGTCTTAGTCGCGGTTGGACAGGCGGTCAGGGGAACAACGATGACTGGGCCCGGCATCTCCACGTGGAGATGCCGGGCCCAGTTCCGGGTCCCTTGTCTTTCCGGGCGTCCCTTGCCCGCTCCGAACAAAGAGGACCCCCCCACCAAATCCCCCCCGAAAGCGTCCAACCAG
>NZ_JBNHIC010000035.1:0-43724 GCF_059092905.1 Arthrobacter sp. B0427-1-12
TGTGCAAGGACATCGCCGCGGAACTGAACGAGATCTACATCTCCCACGGCCTGCTCCCGAACCGCACGTTCGGCTACGGCCACTCCTTCGGCGTGCTCTCCCACTACTACGGCCGCGAAGCCGGCCTGGAACTGCGCGAGGACATCGACACCGTGCTCGAGCCGGGCATGGTCGTCTCGATGGAACCGATGATCACCGTCCTGGACGGTGCGCCCGGCGCCGGCGGCTACCGCGAGCACGACATCCTGGTGGTCGGCGAAACCGGCGCCGAAAACATCACCAAGTTCGGCTTCGGCCCCGAACACAACATCATCGACGCCTAAAGAGTCGGGCACCACGCCCAGACTGACGGATGCAGAATGCGGCGCCACTTCCAGTGGCGCCGCATTCTGCATCCAGATAGGCAACAATAGGAACGCTATGACACCCACAGCGAGCAACAAAGATTCCGATTCCAGCACCCAGCCGGAGGCCAAAGGCGCCTCCGTAATCTCCAACGTCTTTGCCGTGCTTCGCTGCTTTAGCGTGGAGGAGCCCCTGCTGGGCGTTACCGAGATCGCCTCGCGGGTCGGCCTGCACAAGAGCACCGTTTCCAGGATCCTGGCAACGTTGGAGCAGGAAGATGTGGTGGAGCGCGACGAGGTTTCCCGGCGCTTCCGGCTTGGCATGGGCATCATCGCTGTGGCGGGCCCGCTGCTTGCCGACCTGGATGTCCGCCGGATCGCCTACCCCGTCCTGCGCGAGCTCGCCGAGCGCACGCGTGAAACTGCTTCCCTGCTGGTATGGACGGGGTCCGAGGCCGTATCCGTGGAACAGATTCCCAGCAAGCACCAGATCAAGCACACTTCGGATTTGGGCACCCGCTATCCGCAGGCCCTCAGCGCTTCGGTGCAGGTGTTCCTCGCTTCGGAGGGAGCTGAGCGTGCCAAGGCACTGCTGCAAAGCAGTGTGATCACTTATCCGGCACTGGACGAAGCCAGCCTTGAGGCATATCTGGTTCGCCTGGAAGATGTCGCAGCCCGGGGATACGCAACGAACTACGGTGAAACTTCCATCGAGGAAGTCGGCATCGCCGCTCCTGTCTATGACCATCGGGGCGCTGTGGCCGCATCCGTGCTGGTATCGGCCCCGCGCTTCCGGGTCTCCACCGACCAGCTCCAGGCCCTCGCCGAATCATGTGCCAAGGCCGCGCGGGACATCACCTCCAGGATGGGCGGTGCCTGGCCCGTGGCCGAGGTAAAAGGAACCGAGGCCAGGTAAGTAGGCGGACGGGCCCTGGGTACCGCGGCACCCAGGGCCCGTCCGGTTTCGGTTGGATGCGTTTAGGAACGCCGCCTCTGGCCCAGCAGCACCAGTCCCGACCCCACGGACAGAGCACTGGTAGCGCCAAGGGCCGGCCCTACTTCGATCTCCAGGCCGGTATAGGCCAGCTGGTCCGGAGCGCCGGCTGCGTTCGCCCCAGCGGCGGTGCCAGCTCCCGTGGTCGTTCCGATCACTACGGTCGTTGAGGGCGGTGTGGGACCCGCCGGAGCCACACCGGCAGGTGGCGCATCACCGGCAGGTGGCGCATCACCGGGCGTGGGTGTGACCACCGGCGTTTGTGTCCCGGTCGCCGTAGGCGTCGGCGTCGGCACCACCGGCGGCTCAGGCACCACGGTGGGCACCACCGGCGGCTCCGGCACCACGGTCGGAACGGCCGTCGCCGAGTGGGTGGGCTTCGGCGAGTGCGTCGCCTCGTGCGAGCGGGACGGCGAAGGTGAGTGCGTCGCCTGGCCCGATGCGTACGACGACGGCGCATACGTACCGTCCGGCCCCGGGCCGGATTGCCCTCCCGGCATCACCGCAACCGCAGCCGCGGCAGCCCCCGTCATCGCCCCAATGGTCAGCAGCCCTATGGCCAAAGCCTGCCTAAAGTGCACAGTCATGTCTCCCCTATGCGGTTGATGGCCCCCAACCCCAATTACTCAGGGGGCCTGCCCGGCATACACTGGTCCAGCAACCTTGAGGAAACGTTGCCCTCGACACGCATCGGCGGCACCCGGCCTGCAACAAGCCAGAGGCCCTGGGCGCTCCCGATTCGGGAATTCCCAGGGCCTCTGTCCGATGACGGGCGTGGAATCAGGAATGCTTGCCACGCAGCCGGCGGTGAAGCATTACACCGCCCGCGGCGGCAAGAGCAGCTGCTCCGCCGAGCACAGGGACCAGGTCCATTCCGGTGCTGGCGAGGCCCGGTGCTGAACTGGCCGCAGTGAAGCGGGCGCCGGAACCGGCCGGAGGCACTGCTGCAGCAGAAAAACTACTCGGATCAGTAGCGAACGCCGACGGTGTGACGGTCACGGTAGGAGCCGCGGTCGCATTCGCCGCCGCATTTGCCGCCGGATTTGCCGCCGCATTCGCCGCCGCATTCGCCGCCGGATTTGCCGCCGCATTGGCTTCCGAGTTGGACTCGGACGTCAGGTTCGCAATCACCGTAGGTCCGGCAGCTGCCGCTGTGACCGTCACAGTGGGCGCCGGAGCCGCGGGCGCCTGGGCGACGGTCACATTTACGGTAGGCGCCTGGTTAACATTCATATTCTGGGTCACGGGGGCGCTGTTGGTCAGAGTGTTCGTGTTGGTGGACGTGTTCGTGTTGGTGGACGTGTTCGTAGCACTGTTGGTGGCGTTATTCGTGGCGCTGTTGGTCGCATTGTTGGTGGCGTTGCTCGTGGCAGCGGCATTATTCGCCGCGTTATTGGCCGCGTTGGCGTTGCTCGTGGCATTGCTCGTGGCTTCGCTGGTCGGCGCAATATTCACCACCGGTGCGGGCGGCGTCGCGGTAGGAGTCGGAAGCACCGCCGCCGACGCGGCAGAGGCTCCGGAGACGAGGCCGATGGTCAGCAGACCCACAGCAGCACCTTTGCGAAATGGAACGGACATTTCTCCCCCAGTCGAGTTTTGCTTCCTCACCGGCGAGGAAGCTTGCTACCCAAACCCTATCGCACGACCTTAGGAAAAACTGGTTAACCAAGCGAGCGGCTGTTTTTAACTAACTGTTACTGATAATCCGCCTGCCATAGGTCCGGTCCGAAGACCTCGTACTGGATGTCCTTGGCGGGGATGCCGGCGGCGATGAGATCGCTGCGCACCGCCTGCATGAACACCAGCGGACCGCAGAGGTAGACCGCAGCGTTCTCCGGGACGTTCACTTTGGAGACGTCCATGAAACCGACCAGCTCGCCGTCGACCATCTGGGTTTCTTCCGAAGCATCGGCAAACCAGGTGACCATCGAGCCGTTGGGCAGTGTTGCCAGATCCGCTTCAATCTGGCTCCGCAGCGCGAAGCTGTCCGCGGAATTATCCGCGTGCAGCACCATGATCTGCCGATCGGAACCGGATTTCACCAGATGGGAAAGCATGCCCGCCATCGGAGCGACGCCGATCCCCGCACTGGCCAGCACGATCGGCCGGTCCTCGTGCCGGTCCAGCACCACGTCACCGAACGGCGCCGAAAGCACTACCTCATCCCCCACGTTGACGCTCCAGTGCAGCAGGGTGGAGACTTCCCCGTCCGGCTTGCCCAGCCCGTGCACGCGCTTGACCGCGAACTGCCGGTGATGTCCGTCGTCGGCCTTGATGAGACTGTACTGGCGCGGCTGGCGCAGGCCGTCCACCGTCGGCATCTGGAGGGTGACGTACTGGCCCGGCAGCGACGGCTTCACCTCCCGGTCGTCCATGCGTTCGACGACGAAGCGCACCACATCCGCGGTCTCCGGCACCTTCTCGACCACCCGCCAGGTCCGCCAGACAGTCTCCGGCGACAGCCCGATGTCCTCGTAGAGTCCCCGCTCCATATTGATCAGCACATTGGCGAACAGCCAATACACCTCATTCCAGGCATGCGCGATCTCCGGCGTGACGGCGTCTCCCAGCACGTCGCCGATGGCCCACATCAGGTTGTCGTGGACAATCTGGTACTGGTCCGGATGGATGCCCAGGGACGCATGCTTATGGGAGATCCTGGAGAGCAGCGTGTCCGGAAGTTCATCCGGATGCTGCACCAGATAGCCGGCAAAGGCGGCCACCGAGCCGGCCAATGCCTGCTGCTGCCGCCCGTCCGCTTGGTTGCCGCGGTTGAAGACGCCGTCCATCAGCTGCGGATTCTCCGCGAACATATGCTCGTAGAACCGCTTGGCGATTTCCTGGATGTTCTCCCCCACCACGGGCAGAGTCGCCTCGATGATGGGCCGTGCGCTGTCAGATAACATGCCGTGCTCCTTGCCATTGGGCTATTCAATTGACAGGTCCCGTTGCTATCCCCACGGCCCAAGCTAGCACCGCCCGGTCTTCGCGGGTAGGGTGGGGCGCTACGGCCGGAGCAGCACCTTGATAGCGCGGCGTTCGTCCATGGCTTTGTATGCCTCGGCGGCTTCATCCAGCGGCATTTCGACGTCGAAAACCCTGCCCGGATTGATGGCTCCGGACAGCACATCCGCCAGCAGTTCCGGAATGTAGGTCCGCGCCGGAGCCATCCCGCCGGCCACGGTGATGTTCTTGGCGAACAGATAGCCGATGGGCAGTTCCGCTCCACCGGCGGGAACACCGACGAAGCCCAGGTTTCCGCCCGGCCGGGTGCTGCGCAGCGCCTGGTCCATTGACTCCTTGGTGCCCACGCATTCCAGCACGGAATCGGCCAGCACGCCGCCCAGCAGCTCGCGCACCTTGGCCACACCTTCCTTGCCGCGCTCCGCGACAATGTGCGTGGCACCGAATTCCCGCGCCAGCGCCTGCCGGTCCGCGTGCCGCGACATCGCGATGATCCGCTCCGCACCCAGCCGCTTGGCCGCCAGCACGCCACAGAGCCCCACCGCGCCGTCACCAACTACGACGACGGTCCGGCCGGGTCCCGCTGCGGCGCTCACCGCCGCGTGGTGGCCGGTGGCCATCACGTCGGACAGCGTCAGCAGGCTGGCGGTGAGTGCTGCGTCGGGCTCCCCCGCCGCGCCGGTTGCCGCCGCAGCAAGCGGCACCTTGACGAGCGTGGCATCGGCGTTCGGGACGCGGACCGCCTCGCCCTGGCCGCCGTCGACAGGGAAGCCGGCTTCATCGGTGCCGCCCCAGGAGGCCAGGTGCTCGCAGGCCACGGTCACGCCGTTGCGGCACGGCGGGCACTCGCCGCAGCTGTCGACGAACGGGGCGATCACGAAATCGCCGGGAGCCAGCCCGGTGACCTCCGCACCCACGCTTTCCACGATGCCGACGAACTCATGGCCGATCGCCCGCGGCTCGGTGGTCTCCCGGACACCGCGGTAGGGCCAGAGATCGGAACCGCAGACGCAGGAGGCGGTCACCCGCACCACGGCGTCCTTCGACCGGTGGATCGTGGGGTACCTGCGGTCCTCGACGCGGATGTCCTGGGGACCGTGGATGATGGTGGCGCGCATGGGAAACCTTCCGGTCGGCACGGCGGCCGCGGCGGCGCCGCGGAGCGGGGATTCAGAGCAACCTTACCGTCCTGATTTTCTCTCCTGACAGGGGAAACACCGAGCAGGACATCCCAGACACCTCCGGCCATGACGTTCAGGGCTATCCTGCACGTCACGGCCGGAGGTCAATGCCACGCCCTCATCCCCTCATGGCACCGTGCTGCTCACCCAGCGCCAGGCTACTTCTCCGCTGCCTTGCGCGTGGTGAACGGCAGGACGAGCCGGGACTGGTGGGCGGCGTCGCGGTAGATCTTATGGGTGACGGGCCGGCCCACCGGCAGGTGGAAGGCGTCCGGCGGCAGCAGCGCGTTGTGCTCGTCGGCCAGCGGCTCGCCGTTGGACAGCTCTACGGTCAGCTTGTGACCCGGCTTGAACGTGTTCGCGAACGGGTAGAGGCGCAGCACGTACTCCTCGATCGTCCCCGGCTCCACCGGCACCGCACGGGTGTGCGGGTGGTACGGGTTGCCCTCGGTGGTCCGCTCGTCGAGCTCGCGGTGCGAGGCCTTGAGGTAGCCGCTGGTGATGAGCTGGCGCTTGCCGTTGGGTGCGTAGTCCCACAGGCGCAGGATGAAGTTGGTGTCCGGCTGGTCGATCTCGGCGAAGATGTGCGCGGCACCGGTGCCGATCATCTCCGTGTCCTCCTCGAAGACAGGGGTGGACCAGCTGATGATCTCCACCTTGTCCGTTACCGTCAGCGGTGCCTGGTAGAAGCCGTCCGGGGCGGCGTACTCCGCACCCATCAGCTCGGGCTCGGTCGACAGCTTGTGGCGCGGGCGCAGGTAGAGGGACTTGTACTCGACCTCCTTCGGGGGCCACTGGTCAGCGGTCACGAGCTCGCGGGAGCCCTCCACGAAGACGCTGACGGCCGGCTCATCCATGACGCCGTTGTCGATGCCCTTGATCCAGTAGTCGTACCAGCGGAACATCTTGTCATGTTCCTCGATGAAGGGGCGCGACTGCATCGGCGGGTAGGGGCCAATGTCCAGCTTCTTGGGGCCCTTCAGCGAGTCGAACAGCTCGATGGTGCCGTCCATGGTCCAGCCGCGGCCCTGGTCGATCTGCAGCCACACGGGGATGTCGATGTTCGGGGCCAGCGTGATGGGGTTGCGCTCCTCGTACCAGTCCCCGTCCAGCTCGTTCATCACGATGTCGAACCAGGCTTCGTGGTTCTTCGGGTAGTTCAGGACATGGACCAGGTTCGGCCAGGCGGCGACGTCCGGGTCCTGCAGGCGCTTGGCGACGAGCTTCTTCAGCTCCTCGGGAGAGTGCTTCTCGATCATGCGGGACTTGACGTTGTCGGTGAACGCCCAGCCGGAGTCGCCGCCACGGCCCTCGCGGGCGGCACGCGGCATGAACCACATGATGCCGCCGTGGTAGGTGGTCTCGTAGAAGTCGTAGTGTCCGCCGGAGACAAAGATCGCCTTCAGGTGCGGCGGGCGCTCGGCCGCGGCCAGCACCTGCATGGATCCGAAGTAGGAGATGCCGACCATGCCGACGTTGCCGTCGCACCACGGCTGCTCCGCAACCCACTCGATGAAGTCGTACGCATCCTGGCCCAGCGAAACACCACCGGCGTTGTAGTTGCCGATGTGCTCGCCGCCGGAGTGACCGGAGCCGCGGATGTCGCCGATGACGTGGACATAGTCCTCCTTGACGATGCGGGCGATGTCGCCGGCTTCGATGCAGCCGTCCCACATCGGGCTGGGGCGCCGCTGGGGCGGGGTGGTGAGGGCCAGCGCCTGCAGTTCCTTGCCGTAGGGGCTCAGCGCCACCAGCGCCGGGCGCGGCTTGTCCTCAACACCCTGATAGGCGTCCGCGGCGAGCTCGACGCCGTCCCGCATCGGGACCCGGAGGTCCTTGCGGATGGCAATTTTCTCCCCGCCGGCATTCCACGTCGTGAAATCAGTCATGAGTGTGCAACTCCTTGATCGAGTGTGTCCCGCTGGCAGACCTGCCCCCCAGAGCGTGACATGAACATATTATTATAATAAAGAAGCTATATGCAACGCCACACGGTCGTTGCGATCCACTCGCGGTGCTGAAGGCTTGAGGGCACGGGCCCTCGACGCCGTGGCCGACGACCATCGAAGACCATGAACCGGTCCTGCAGCTGAGGAGAGAACGATGACGCAAGAAGTGAAAGTCCATCCGCTGGTGTCACCCTGGGGTCGTTTCGGCCTCTACAGCTTCTTCATTGACGCTCCCGAGCCTGCCATTGTCGACACCGGGATCGCCTCATCGCCCGCCGACGGCATGGCCCCCGCGCTCGAAAAGCTCGGCCGCAGCATCGAGGAGGTGCGCTGGATCCTGCTGACCCACGGCCACATTGACCACCTCGGCGGCGCGCACGCCCTGTGGGAGCTCACGGGCCGGCGCGCCCAGGTCGTGATCCATGAAGCCGACGCTCCCCTTCTGCGTTCCCGGCGCACGCACGTCGACCAGTACGTGGATGTGCGGCAGAAGTACCTGAAGGACCCGGAGGGCGAGGCCAAGCAGATCGGGATGGCAGAGCAGGCCATCTCGGGCGAGATGGAGCCGACCCTCCTGGTGCAGGGCGGGGAGACCCTATCCCTCGGCGGGGATGTCTCCGTCTCCGTGCACCACATCCCGGGCCACACCACCGGCTCCGTGGCCTACGTCATCGACGGGCGGGACGACGTCTTCGTCGGCGACGCTGTACAGGCCCACGGTGCCGCCAACGGCTTTCCGGGCTATGAGGACCCGAGCACCTACCGGGCGAGCCTGGAGTACCTGCGCGACGAGGTCCGCCCGAACCGTCTGTTCCTGGGCCACCCGTACCGCGGCCCGGACGGGGAGCCCTACGAGATCGGGCTGGACCGGGAGCACGCCCAGCAGGCCCTCCAGCAGAGCCTCGACCTCGAGGCCCGCATCGCCGACGCCGCCCAGCGGTACCTGCAGGACGGTCTGCGGGAGACCGACTCGGTGTACTCCCCGTTCGCCCGGGTCGCCGAGGAGCTCGGCTACACCGGCGACCCCACGCTGGAGCCCTCTCCATTCTTCACCACGCTGCACGGCTACCGTCAGCAGTTCGACCAGGCTCGCTGAACCCCTGCAGCGAGGTGATCCCCGCCGCCCGGCCGGGAAGCCATCTGAATAACGACGGCGGCCCGCACCCATCGCTGGGTGCGCCGCTTTGGTGCGTGAGGCGTCCGAGGTGGGCGCCGCCGTCGTCGTAAGCTGTCAGCTCACGGAGCGGGGACCTCGGTCTCCTTCGAGGCGGCCCGGTGCTGCTTGCTTCCCGGGCCTTCCCCTTGGCCAGCGGAACGAACAGGAAGGCCAGGGCGGCGAAGACGCCGGGGATGGCGAAGAGGAAGTTCATCTCGACCGGAAGGCTGAGCGCCAGCAGGACGCCTCCGAACATCGGTCCGACGACAGCGCCCATCCGCCCGACGCCCGAGGCCAGCCCGATCGCCGTCGAGCGCATGAAGGATGGGTAGTACTGGGAGACGAGGAGTAGGAGGTTTGCTGGACCCCATGGTGCGTCGGCGAAGCTGCACAGCGCAGTGGCGACGCTGAAGAGCGCGACGCCCGTGCGGACGAGCCTGTCTGCCAGGATCCCGAACAGGATGGCGCCAACCATCATGCCGAAGATCCCATAGCTGCCGATGGCGCCCGCGGCGACGGGGTCTACGGACCACTCCTTCATGAGGACAGGTAGGACAGACCCGTAGACGACTAGGTCGTACATGTCGAAGGTGATGTTGACCTCCTCCCCGCCCTTACGGACGGGGACTTCCCGGTTGGCCGCCCTTGGTGGGGCGGCTCGGGATGGTTCCTGCGTCTGGGACCTGTGCCGGGGCTTTCACCTTGGTCTGACCTGGTCTCGGCAGGCGTTTAGCGTCTCCTAAGCAGCTTCGCCCGAATCAGGTTGCTGCGCCGGTCCGGCGGCGACGGTCTTCAGTGCGTACTCCCTGAGGTTGATGGCCGCGTTGGTGTCGCGGTCGGGGATGGCCCCGCACGCGCACGCCCAGGATCGGACGTTCAATGGAACCGGCTCCCTGACGTGCCCGCAGGCGTGGCACATCCGGGTGGAGGGGAAGTTCCGGGGTGCGCGCACCACGGTGCGCCCGGTCTCGGCTCCCTTCTCCTGGATCCGCCGCACGAGGATCCCCCAGGCGGCGTCATGGATGCTCCTGGCCATCCGGGTGCGGGCCGGGGCGGTGATGCCCAAGGTTTCCAGGCCGATGACTTGGTTCTCGTCAACGATCCGGCAGGCAAGCTTGTGGTGGTGGTCGGTGCGGGCGTCGCGGACCTTGCGGTGGATGGCCGCGACCTTGGTCCGGGACTTGTCCCGGTTGGCCGAGCCCTTCTGCCGGCGGGCCAGCTCGCGCTGGGCGCGGGCGAGCTTGCGTTGCTGGGTGCGCAGGTGCCTCGGCGCCGGGACCTTCTCCACCGTCCCGTCGTCGTGGACGATGACCGCCAGGTCCCCCAAGCCCAAGTCGACACCGGCCGCCTGGTGCGCCGCATCCGGTGCGGTCCAGGCGGGGGTCTCGACAACGAAGGAGACATAGTAGCGTCCGTCCGGCTCGTGCACGACGGTGTAACTCGACGGGACGGAGGGTAGGGGACGGGAGAGGGCGAACCCGACCCACCCGATCTTCGGGATCCACACCTGGGCCCGGGTGGCCGAGACCTTCCGGACCCGGGTGTTGGCCTTGCCCGTGATCCGGAACGCCTGCCGGCCATCCCGGCGGGACTTGAACCGCGGAGCCCCGGCCCTCGCTCCTTGGGGAGCTTGCCAGCCTTCTTCTTGGTCATCCGGGAAAAGAAGGCGCTGTAGGCGCCCTCGAGGTCGTGCAGCGACTGCTGCAACGCCACGTCACTGACCTCGCCCAGCCAAGCGCGTTCCTCGGTTCGCTTGGACAGGGCCATCCGCCGTGCCAACTCTACATATCGGGGCCGGGACTCGCCGGCCTCGTGGGCCGCCCGGCTTGCGGCCAGGCCGTCATTGAAGACAACCCGGACGCAACCGAACACGCGGGCGAGCATCCCCTTCTGGGACTCGTCCGGGTACAAACGGTACCGGTAGCGCTTCATCATCGCCTTCCCCGAGCAGTCAGCAACGGCTTCGGTTCACACCTTTCCACCTGCCACCCACAGAATGGGGCCGCCACCCGCGTTTCTTCCCCGGCCTCACTGACGGCGTTTCCACGCGGAAATCTCGATGAACAGCAGGAAGGGCAGCGGAAGCGCGGCAACCCAGTAGACGCTCTTCCGGCCGAACCGGTCCGCCAGGGTCCCGCACAGGATCGCGCCGACCATCGTTCCAAAGAATCCGCAACTGCCGATGTCGGCAGCCTCGCCGGAATCCATGGGGTCGGACACACGTCGGCGGCACGGGTCCGGTGATCCGTGCCGCCGAGGCATGGTGGTGAGGAGGGCGGGCTCAGCCCTGGTTCAGGAAGTCACCCGTCTCCTGGAACACCCGGGAGTACTCCGGAATCCAGGAGAAGTTCTGGACGAAACCGTGGTTGGCCCCTGCGTAGCGGCTGACCGTCGCTTCGACGCCGGCCTCCTTCAGGCGCTGGCCGTAGAGTTCGCCCTCGTCCCGCAGGGGGTCGTACTCGGCCGTGATGACCAGGGTCTTTGGCAGGCCGGAGAGGTCCTCACGCTTGATGGGAGAGACCAGCGGGTCCGCCGGATCCGCCCCGCTCTCGATGTAGAAGGCGTTGAAGGGCTTCAGACCTGCGGTCTCCAGCCCATACCCCTCAGCGTTCTCCCGCAGCGAGGCGTAGCGGTCGACGTCGAAGTCCAGGTCCAGGGACGGGTAGAACAGGACCTGGTGCGTGATGCGGTCGAACCCGTCATCGTGGGCCTTCGCAGCGACGGCGGCCACGAACGTGCCGCCCGAGCTGTCGCCCGCGATGGCGAGGTTCTTGCCGTCCCACGTCAGGCTCCCGCCCTGCTCGGCGGCCCAGCGGACCACTCCGTAGCAGTCGTCGAGGCCGGCCGGGAAGGCGGCCTCGGGGGCCCGGCGATAGCCGACCGAGATGACCTTGTGGCCGGTCTCCTTGGCCAGGGACCGAGCGACGTGGTCGTGGGTGTCCAGGCTGCCCAGGAAGAACGCGCCGCCGTGGAAGTACACCAGCAGGCCGTAGGCGTCCGCCTCGACCGGCGTGTAGATCCGCACGGGCACGGGGCCCGAGGGCGTCTGCGCGGTCGCGTCTTCGACGGAGTGGAGCGGCAGGCGCTCCTCCAGCGGGGGAACCATCGCCTCCTCGCCCGCGCGCATGGCCTCCGGGTTCAGGGGACCCGGCGGTGGCGCCGGCAGGGTGGCCAGGATCTTGGCAATTTCGGGATGAATCGGCACAGCGTTACGCCTCCTGATGAGCCGAGGGGTTCTGGGATGCCGGCTTCTGCCCGGGGAAGACGTCGTTGACCTCGTCCTCGGTCCAGCCCTGACGCGAGATGCGCTGCAGTTCGTCCGTCACCGGCTTGCGGGTCGCCTGGAAAAGGGCCAGTGCCTCCTTGACGGAGCCGGCCTCGGCGAGGGCGTCGGCGAGGGCGCCCGCGTCCTCAATGGCTGAGTTCGCGCCCTGTCCCTGGTGGTGCAGCATCGAGTGGGCCGCATCACCCATGAGAACGACGGATTCCGAGTGCCACGTGTCGATCGGGTCGATGTCCCAGACGGAACGGATAGTGACCGTATTAAGGTCCAGACCACGTGCGATCTCCACAATCCGCTCGTCGAAGCCCTCCACAGTGGCCAGAAGGTCGTCCTTCGAGATGTCGGGCGCCCAGGCGCTGTCCGGGTTTAGCGCCGTGATGTCGAAGGACAACTGGTTACGGTGACGCAACGGCAGCAGATAGACCTTCGTGCCCCTGCCGATGTACATCCGCAGGTTGTCGTCGGAGACCATCCCCTGGGAATCGTCGAGGGAGATAACTGCACGGTAGGCGTGCTCGCCCGAGAACACCGGCCCTTGGTCGCTGAACAACTGCTGGCGCACGGTGGACCTGATGCCGTCGGCGCCGACGACCAGATCGGCCTCAACGGTCTTGCCGTTGGCGAAGGTCAGGACGGAGTGGCCGCCCTTGTCCTCGATCTTTTCCAGCTTGTGGCCGAGGTGCACCATGCCCTCGGGGAGCACACCGGTCAGGGCCTCGATGAAGTCGCGGCGGTGGATCAGGTAGGTCTGCTTCTCCTCGCCGGACTCGGGCCAGGTGTCCTTCATGATCGGCTCACCGGTCGCGGTCAGGATCTCGAAGTAGTCACTCGGCGAGCTCACCTTCGCGATCGCGTCGAAGATCCCCCACTGGCGGAACCGTGCCATGGTGGCAGGACGCAGGCCGATGCCGGCGCCGACCTCACCCATCTGGTTCGCCTGCTCGTACACCTTGACGTCGGCGCCGAGCAGGCTCAGGGCCTTGGCCGCCGCAGCGCCGCCGTATCCGGCACCGACAATGGCAATTCTGAGGTTCTTGATTTCCGAAGCCTTCATGGTTCTTTCTCTTTCCTGGCCCAGGGCGCACCTGGAAGAACGTGGGTAGGTGATGGTTTGCCCGGGGAATCAGGCGTGGATCGACAGGAAGTCGGCAGGGTTCTCGACGAAGATCTTCCTGATCGTCACCTCGTCGACGCCGGCCTCGCGCAGGTCCGGGATGAGCTGCTCGAAGATGTAGTTCACGGTATGGCCCTTCACTCCGGGCCAGCCCAGCGGGCTGCAGTTGGCATCGGCCGAGGCGAGAACGCGGTCGGTATAGCCGCCCTTGACGAAGCGCAGGAAGTGGTCCATGCGCTCCCTCCGGGCGCGGGCCCAGAACGGCGGGTCCTCGAGCTCGGTCTCGTAGCCGAAGGTGTCAAACCCGAGCCGGCCGCCCTGGTCGGCGATCCACGTGTCCTGGGTCTTCTCGGCGTTCACCCCGTCGTCGACGTGGCCGAACAGCACGCGGTCCAGCGGGAGCCCCTCCTCGCGGAAGATCGCTATGGCGGGCTCGGCGTCGATCGCCAGGTGGGTCAGGATCGGCACCCCGGTCTGCACGGCGGCACGGGCCGCGGCACGGTAGATGTGCTTGTCCAGGTCCGTCATGCGCCCGCCGCGGCTCACGCCGACTTTGATAACGCCCGCACGGCTGCCGGTGTCGCCGATGCCGACGGTGATTTCGTGGATGAAGTGGCGGGCCAGGTAGTCGACGGACGCCCGGGCGAAGAACGGCAGGGCGGTGTCACCGCCGACGAAGCCGGTGCAGGCCACGATGTGGACGCCGGTCTTCGCGGACAGGGACTTGTAGTAGTCGACGTCGCGGCCGTTGCAGATGCCGGTGGCGTCGACGAAGGTCCCGCCGCCGTGCTCGTGGAACTTCCGCAGCTTCGGCACGGTCTCCTCGTACCGTTCCTCGGGCGTCTTCCACCACTTCGTGTCCAGTTCGGAGCCCGGCATCCCGTAGCCGATGTGCTCGTGGATGGCCACGTATCCGAGTTCTGCGGCTGAGATCGGTCCCAGCACCGTGTTAATTCTCGACAAGAGATTCACCTCAAAAGTTGAAAAGAATGAGTGGACGCGCGTACTCAGCGCAGGGTCAGCAGGTCCCGCGGGTTATCCACGAGGATGCGCTGGGCGTCCTCGTCAGTGAGTCCCAGCGACTTCACGAAGGGCACGAAGGTCGAGACGACGTAGCTGAACGGCAGGTCATAGTCCGGCTGTCCCTTGGCAACGCCGATTGCATTGCCCGAGAGCAGGATGCGGTTCCCGTGGCCGGCCTTGACCAGTTCCAGCACCAGGGAGGCACGCTCGCGGTCGGTGAGGTAGGCGTCGTCGTCGTTCAGGCCCACGTGGTCCAGGGCGACGAAGGCGCCCCGCTGGGCGACCTCGAGCGGCGCGCCGGCCGCGGCTGCGTCCCTGCGGTCCAGTCCCCCGACGACCACGCGGCCGGCCGGGAGCTGCTCGTCGAGGACGATGTCGAGGTCGTGCAGCGCGTCCTTGCCGTAGCGGATGGAGACCGGGACGCCGGTGTTCAGGGCAGTCCGGGCCGCGCCGCGGAACAGGCTCTCGTCGGTGGCGGTCATGTCCTCGCGGGTGGCCGTGGTGGTCACGATGCCCGCGGCGCCGCGGCGCTCGACGCGGGGAACCACCATGCCTTCGGTGACCTCCTTGGTGAAGAGGTCGGCGAACTTCTCGGCCGGCCACGGCGTCGGGGGGTTGGTCTGCGGGGTCAGGAAGTACCCGCCCAGCATCTCCTCGGGGCCCATGCCCGTGGAGGCGATGATGTGCACGCCGGTCGAGCGCGAGAGCGCCTCGTACAGGCGCACATCGCGGCCGTGGAACATGCCCGTGCTGTCCACGATGGTCTTGCCGCCGTTCGCGCGGAAGTCCGTCAGCTTTCCGGCCAGGATCTCGAAAATCTCCGCACGGTCCATGCTGATGTCATACGCATGCTCGGCCCCGGGGACCACCGAGAGCAGGGCCTCATGCACCGCGACAACACCCAGTTCATGGGCAGGGATGGGGCCAAGGACCGTATTGACGGTTTTGCTGGTGGCAGTTGTTGTATCCGTCATTTGGCACAACCTTTCGTCAGCGTCACGCATGGTAGGCGTCACGCGCTGGGAAGGATCATGCACCGCGACCTCTGGATTGATTCCTCGCCGAACTCGGTGCAGGCGGTAGTACTCGGAGGAAACTGTGCACCAGGGAGCCCGCCCATGGGCTGTACTCCGCAGCTGGTGAATGTGACCTTGATTACCTGTCCACTAGGTTTACATGGTGTTGTGTCAAAGTCAAGAATGGGGTCTCCCGTCATCCTTCCGACCGGCGTCGCCGAACGGGCCCGGGAATCGCGAGCGCAGGAATTCGCCGACGACGGCGGCCCCCAGGTCATCCGGGTCGGGTGCCACCACGCGGCCACCGACCCGGCGGGCCATGGCGGCCAGGAACCGCTCCAGTCCGGGGTCGTCACCCAGGCGGAAGAACGTGGTCTCGGCGCCCAGCCGGCCTACTCGGTCGAGCTCGGCCACAGTGGACTGCATGGTCTCGGGGTCCGGCGGGTAGGAGAACCACGACTCGCCGTCCGGCAGCAGGTGTGCGGTGGGTTCGCCGTCGGTCACCACCAGCAGGACCGGCTGCATGGACGGGTACTGCCGGAAGAACCGGGTCGCCACCAGCAGCGCGTGGTGCAGGTTCGTGCCTTGCTCACGTCGCGGGGGCAGGGCGGTGAGTTCGCCTATCTCCAGACGCTGGGCATACCGGCCGAAGATCACGAGCTGCAGCTGGTCACCCCGAAACCGCGTGGAAACCAGGTGGTGCAGTGCGAGGGCGGTGCGTTTCATCGGCACCCAGCGGCCCTCGGCGGCCATCGAGAACGAGGTGTCCACGAGCAGGGCGACGGCGGCCTGGGTACGGGCCTCGGTCTCCTGGACCTCGACGTCCCGGACATCGATCCGCAGCCGGGTCTCGGGATTCCGGCCCTCGGCGGCGGCGCGGGAGATCGCGTTGGTAATCGTCCTGGTGACGTCCCAGGGCTCCACATCCCCGAACTGCCACGCTTTGGCGGACCCTGTCGGTTCGCCGGCGGCCCCGGCATGTTGCGTGTCCCGGCGCCCCTGCCGGCCGGACAGTCGACCCGCGGCATCCTTCAGGAGCGACCGTCCCAGCCGCCGCATCGCGCGGGGAGACAGCCTCAGGTCGCCGTCGGTGCCGCGGCGGAGCAGGCCGCTGTCACGCAGGGCCTTCTCGAGGCCGGTCAGGGTCCGGGCATCGACGGCGGCGTCGTCCCCCAGCTGGCGGGCCACCTTCTCCACATCGACGTCGGACAGCGCCGACCCCGCGGAGGACTGCGAGAGCTGTTCGGCGAGCGCATCGAGTTCGGCCAGGTCCTGGAGCACGCCGGTGCCATCGCCCAGACCGAGTCCCTCGTCGCCGTGGAACTGTTCCGACCCGGTCCAGTCCTCGCCCGGGCGCAGCGTCTGGAGGGTCGCATCGAGTCGGCTGAGCTGGTCCATGAGTTCGGGGGAGCCGAAGGCATGGGCGGACAGGGCCAGGAGCTCCTCGCGCTGCTCCGGGGTCATGGACCGGAGCATCCGCTGGGCGGCGGCCGAACGCTTCGCGAGGACGTCGACCAGTTCGTCGATGTCCTGCGGATTCTCCGGGAACTGCTCGCCGTGCTTGGCCATGAATGCCTCGAAGTCGGCGGGGGTGTCCTCGCCCCGGGTGTGTTTGCCGAGCAGGTCGTTGAGATCCCGCAGCATCTCGGTGATCGCCGCCCGGTCCTCCTCGGTGGCGTTCTCCAGGGCGTTCTTCATGCCCGCAAACCGTGTCTCCAGCATCTCTCGGCCGAGCAGGTCCCGGATCCGTCCGTAGACCTGCCGTGCGGTGTCGGACTGCCAGTCGTAGGTGGACAGTTCGGTGACTGCCGCGGCGGTGGAGGAGGGCAGGTTCTGCATCTGCATCTCGCGGAAGGCGCGGTCGGTCTCGTCCATCCGGATGTCCCGGGCGAGTTGCTTGCGCTCCTCGAGGACCGCCTCATCGAGAAGTCTCCTGACCTCCTGGAAGGTGCCGTCGAGCCGGTGCCGGCCCAGCAGGTCCCGGCGGCGCCGCTGGACTCGGCCCGCCAGGTCGTCCAGCCCGCGCATGGACCGGCCGCCGCGGCGCAGAAACTCGCGAAGCGCCTGGCCAGGGGAGTAGCCGGCCATGACGTCGGCGGCCACGGCCTCGAGCGCCTCGGCCAGATCGATCGGGGGCGCGAGGGGGTCCGAGCCGCCGTCGTACCGGCTGTACCGGGATGACCTGCCGTGCCGCACGGCGTCTCCTTCCGCTGGGCGTTCCGCGAACCGTGCCGCCGAACCGGCGGCGTGGTTTCTACTTTGCCGTATGGGGCCTCAGCCGTACACCGTTTCGCCGTCGCCGGATTCCTTGGAGAGCCGCCGCGCGAGGTAGAGGCCCTCGAGGGCCAGCTCTATCGCCCCGGCACGGCGGCCAGCACCCGCCCCGGCGTTTCCGCCCTGGCCGGTGCCGGTCAGGCGGGCCGTGATCTCGTCGTAGAGGCCCGGGTCCTCCAGTTCCGGGAGCGCGGCCAGGACCTCGGCGGCCGTCACGCGGTCGCCGGTTGTGAGCGTGCGGTGCCCGTCGAACGCCTCCACCAGGGGCGTGAGGTCGAGTCCGTGCAGGTGGGACCGCACCGCCTGGGCGGTCGCGGTGCGCAGCAGGTGCTCAAGGATCGCGCCCTCGCGTCCCTCCTCGCCGGACTCAAACTCGATCTTGCCGGTCAGAACATCCACCGCCGCCCCGACGTCCACGAGCCGGGCGACGGGGGCGTCGTCGCCCCGGACGGCGGAGCGGTGCCGCGCGGCCGCGGCGATGGTCTCGGCGCCGGCGATCGCCAAGCGGGCGGACACCCCCGAAGACTGGTTGACCGCATTCGATTCGCGCAGGGCACGCGCGAACCGGGCCAGGACCTCAAGGAGGACATCCGGGACCTCGGCCGTGAGGTGGGCCTCCTGGCGGATCACCGCGATCTCGTCCTCGAGCTCGATCGGGTAGTGGGTGCGAATCTCCGCGCCGAACCGGTCCTTGAGCGGGGTGATGATCCGGCCGCGGTTGGTATAGTCCTCGGGGTTTGCCGAGGCCACCACGAGCACGTCCAGCGGCAGCCGCAGCACGTAGCCGCGGATCTGGATGTCCCTCTCCTCCATGACATTCAGCAGGGCAACCTGGATGCGCTCGGCCAGGTCCGGGAGCTCGTTGAGGGCCACGATTCCGCGGTTCGAGCGGGGCACGAGCCCGTAGTGGATGGTCTCGGGGTCCCCGAGGCGGCGGCCCTCGGCCACCCGCATCGGGTCCACGTCGCCGATGAGGTCCGCCACCGAGGTGTCCGGTGTGGAGAGCTTCTCCACGTACCGCTCGGAGCGATGCCGCCAGGCGACGGGCAACTGGTCGCCCTCGGCCGCCGCGCGCGCCATGGATTCCGCGGTGATCGGGTCGTAGGGGTGCTCGTTGAGCTCGGACCCGGCGATCACCGGGGACCACTCATCCAGCAGCCCGGCCAGGGTGCGTAACAAGCGCGTCTTTCCCTGGCCGCGCTCGCCGAGCAAGACGACGTCGTGCCCGGCAATGAGCGCGCGTTCGAGCTGGGGGAGGACGGTCCGGTCAAAGCCGTGGATTCCGGGCCAGGGGTCCTCCCCCGCGGCGAGGGCGGCCAGGAGGTTGCCGCGGATCTCCTCGCGCAGGGACTTCCGGACATGCCCGGAGGCACGGAGTGCGGCCAGGGTGCTGATCTCGGGTGAGGTGCTCACGCCCCCACGCTATCGGCGGAGGGCGGCGCCGTCGATCCCCTTCTGCCCGGGACGGCCGGCGCCCGCGCACCCCGTGACGCGGTCCGGAACCGGGCCTAAGCTGGCCGTAATGACCATCGACACTCTGCCCCCCGCCACCCTGCTCCTCCTGGTCCGGCATGGTATGACGCCGACCACCGGCCAGGTGCTGCCCGGCCGTGCCGCAGGACTGCACCTTTCCGAGCGGGGGCGGGAGCAGGCGGAACGGGTGGCCGGACGGCTGGAGGCCCTGCCACCCACCGCGATCTACTCCTCGCCGCTGGAGCGCACCCGAGAAACGGCGGCAGCGACGTCGGCGCGCACCGGGGTACCCGTCGTCTTGGACGACGGTCTGCTGGAGGCCGACTTCGGCGACTGGACGGGCGCGGCTCTGGCGGACCTCTCCCGCCTTCCGGAGTGGGCCACCGTCCAGCACGAGCCCGACCAGTTCCGGTTCCCGAACGGTGAGAGCTTCGTGGAGATGCGTGACCGGATAGTCGCCACCCTGGACCGTCTCCGGGCCGCCCATGCCGGCGGGACCGTGGTGTGCTTCTCCCACGCCGATCCCATCCGGGTGGCTGTCTCGGACGCCATCGGCACCCCGCTCAACTGCTTCCAGCGGCTCAGCGTCGGCCCCTGTTCCGTTTCGGCGATCTCCTACCCGCAGGATGGCGACCCGGTGGTGCTGACGGTGAACTCGATGCAGGATTCCCTGGCCGAACTGCGGGCCACGTAGGGCACGCCATGACCGGTGAGGAGCGTGAGCCGGCGGTCCGGGACCGTAACGTGGCGCTGCTGGCCAACGGCGGGATCGACCTGCTGGGCCGGCTGGCTAACAGCAGCAACGAGACCTTCCTTGTGGAAGTGGCTCTCGACGAAGACCTGCGCTGGGCCATCTACAAGCCCGAACTCGGTGAGCGGTCCCTGCTCGACTTCGACCGGGGGCTGTACCGGCGCGAGCGCGCGGCGTACCTGCTCAGCGAGGCGCTCGGGTGGGGGCTGGTGCCGACCACGGTGATCCGCGAGGACGCCCCCTTCGGGGTCGGGTCGCTCCAGATGTTCGTGGAGCACGACCCCAACGAGCACTACTTCACCCTAGTGGCGGAGGCGCCCGAGACCCACGACGAGCTGCGTCGGCTGGCCCTGTTCGACGTGGTCGCCAACAACACCGACCGTAAGGCCGGCCACGTGCTGCGCGGCACCGAGGGCCGGCTGTGGGGCATCGACCACGGGCTGTGCTTCGCGGCCCCCTTCAAGCTGCGGACCGTCATCTGGGACTTCGGCGGGGAGAGGATCGACGCCGGCCTGCTCGCCGATCTGGCCCCGCTCGCCGACGAGGCGCCCGCCGGTGTGGCGGACCTGTTGACTGGGATTGAGGTCCAGGCGCTGCGGAACCGAGTTCGGAAGCTCCTGGCGGCGCCGGAGCTCCCGGTGGACCCCACGGGAATGCGATTCCCCTGGCCGCTGGTCTGAGTCCGGCAGGGCGCGGTCGAGCCGCGGCGGGCTGGAAGCGCGCCGCGGCCGCCGCCAAATGCCGCCTACCGGCCCGTGACGAACCGATACTTGAAATCTTCGGCCTGATGCACCGCGGAACGCCATCCCGCGGGCAGCCCACCCGTCGTGAAGAAGATCGTCTCGATGACCAGCAACGGGCTCCCCTCGCGCACACCGAAGGTCGCCGCCTGCTCGGCGGTTGCCGCCGTCGCCCAGGCTTCGTGCTCGGCCCGATCGAGCGTGATGCCAAATTCCCGCTCCAGCAACTCAAAGGCGGAGCCCGTGTCTTCCAATTCCGCGGCCGTGGGATTGAAAGCCTCAGGCGCCCGAATATAGACGCTGGCCTCGACCAGAGGCTCATCTTCGACCGTAATCAAACGGGTGAAATGCAACAGCCGCTCGTGCGCTTCGATCCCCAGACTGTGGCGAATCTGGGCGGGCGGCTCCACCCGTTCGATGCCGGTGACCTTCGACGACGGATGCAGCCCGCTTTCGGAGAGGTATTGATACAAAGCCCCCGTCCTCACGTTGGCCGGTCGATGTACCCGGGCGCCTGCGACTGGAAAGGTCCCTTTGCCCTGCTTTCTGTAGACGTACCCCTCGCTCGCAAGCTCCTTGAGCGCCTGACGGATGGGCGCCAGGCTCACCTCGAATCGGCTGAGCAACTGCGCCTCGGTCATCGGCTTCTGGGGATTCGCGATTCCCTCGGTGACCTCCCTGCGCAGAATGTCCTTGATCTGCCGATACAGGGGGACCCCGGACGAGGGATCGAGTTCGCTAGAAGCCATGAGCCCTCCAGGTCGTTGGTCACAGGGTGGATCTGCAGGCAGTCAACCACAGATTGGCTTAGGCCTGTATTTCCCGCCGGCCCAGCTTCAGCGCCCAGTACAGTCCCCCGATCACCGCCAGGAAGCACAGGCCCACCAGCGCCGCCAGCGCCATGCTCGGCACCACGAAGGCCGTAGCGGCGACCGCGAGGATCCCGGCGAAGCCGACCACCGCCGTCGGAGCCCCGCCGATGAGCTGGAACCCGCGGCCGCCGCCGCTGTCCGTGGAAACCCCGGACGCGGCTCCCGAAGCATCGCGGAACCGCAGCCGGTAGCGGATATAGGCTGCCAGGACCAGCAGCCAGACAATCAGCACGCCGGAGATCGCCAGCGATACCAGCAGCACGAAGACATCGGCCACCCCGGAGACCGCCAGGACCGCGGCCGCGGCAGTGCCCGTGGCGGAGACCAGCACCGCCCACGCGGGCACGCCGCGCCGGTTGGTCCGTCGCAGGATCCGCGGCGCCAGGCCGTCCACGGCCAGCGAATTGATCAGCCGGGTGGAGCCGTACAGGTTGGCATTGGCCGCGGACATGGCGGCAACGAGCACGATGAAGTTGGTGACGGCCGCGGCGGCCGGGATGCCGGCTTCGCTGAAGACCGTGACGAAGGGGCTGGCTTCCACGCCCTCGGCCGCGGCTGCGGTGCGCCAGGGAATGATCGCCAGGACCAGGCTGATCGCCACCACGTAGAAGAAGGCCAGGCGCCAGATCAGCGTACGCATCGCCGTCTTGATGGCCCGCCCGGGGTCCTTGGCCTCCGCCGCGGAAATGGACACGATCTCCAGGCCTACGAAGCTGAACATGACGATCGCCATGACTTGCCAGACCGCGGAGACCCCGAAGGGGAAGAACCCGCCGTCACTGGTCAGTGCGCCCAGGCCGGTGGCGGGCACGGATGGCAGCCCGAACACCACCAGCAGCGCGGCGATGACAATGAACAGGCTCAGGGCCGTCACCTTGATGCCGGAAAGGAAGAATTCCACGAACCCGAAGGAGCGGACGCTGAACAGGTTGATCGCGATGATAATCAGGGACATGACCGCGATACCGGCCCCCATGGGCAGTTCGGGCCACCAGTAGCGCAGGTAGGTCGCCGAGGCCACCACCTCGCCGCCGACGGCGACAATCGCCGCCGCGGCATAGGCCCAGCGGGCCACGTACCCGGCAAACGGGCTCAGGAACTTCGCGCACAGCGCCCCGAACGCGCCACGCAGCGGGAACCGGGCGGTCATCTCGCCCAGGCAGGCGGCCACGATGCCGGCCAGGATGGCGCCAATGACGTAAGAGACGATCACGGCCGGTCCGGCGACCCCGATGGCCGCCCCGGAGCCGAGGAAAAGGCCCGTGCCCAGCGCGGAGCCGAGGCCCAGCATGACCATCTGCCGGTGCGTCAGCACGCGCCGCAGTTCGGTTCCGGCGCCGCCGGTCGCTGCGGGGCTAGAGGTACCGTCGACGACGGCTTCGGACGAATGCTTCATTGGCCGTTCCTTACGCGAAAATTCGACAGTCCAGTGTACTCCGGATTAAATGCACGACGGCGGCCGGTCACCTTCCCGTGCGGAAGGCGACCGGCCGCCGTCGTACTTTAAGCGGTCCCCGCTAAGGCGTCCTTAGAGGTTGGACGGTTCCTCGTGCTCGGGGTAGACCTCGCGCAGCAGGTGCGCGGTCTCGGACGGGGTCTTGCCGACCTTCACGCCTGCGGCTTCGAGGGCTTCCTTCTTGGCCTGGGCGGTTCCGGCGGAACCGGAGACGATGGCGCCGGCGTGGCCCATGGTCTTGCCCTCGGGAGCGGTGAAGCCGGCCACGTAGCCGACGACCGGCTTAGTGACGTTGGCCTTGATGAAATCGGCTGCGCGCTCTTCGGCGTCGCCGCCGATTTCGCCGATCATGACGATGGCCTTGGTGTCCGGGTCCGCCTCGAACGCAGCCAGGGCGTCGATGTGGGTGGTGCCGATGATCGGGTCACCACCGATGCCGATCGCCGTGGAGAAGCCCAGGTCGCGCAGTTCGTACATCATCTGGTAGGTCAGGGTGCCGGACTTGGAGACCAGGCCCACGCCGCCCTTGCCGGTGATGTTGGCCGGGGTGATGCCCACCAGGGACTCGCCCGGGGTGATGATGCCGGGGCAGTTCGGGCCGATGATGCGGGTGATCTGGTTGCCGTTGGCGTCCTTCTTGGACTGCGCCAGCGCCCAGAACTCGGCGGAGTCCTGGACCGGAACACCTTCGGTGATCACGACGACGAGGCCGATCTCAGCCTCAATGGCCTCGACGACGGCGTCCTTGGTGAAGGCCGGGGGCACGAAGACGATGGAAACGTCCGCGCCGGTCTCCTTCATGGCTTCCTCGACGGAGCCGAAGACGGGGAGTTCGATCTCGGCGCCGTGCTGGTCCTTGTGCTTGACCGTGGTGCCGGCCTTGCGGGCATTCACGCCGCCGACGATGTTGGTCCCGGCGTGCAGCATGCGGGAGGTGTGCTTGGAGCCTTCGCCGCCGGTGATGCCCTGGACGATGACCTTCGAATCTTTGTTAATGAAGATAGACATGTTCTTTTTCCTCGATCCTTAGGCGTTCGCCAGCTCGGCGGCCTTGTCGGCGCCCTCGTCCATGGAGGTGGCCAGGGTGACCAGCGGGTGGTTGGCTTGCTTGAGGATGTGGCGGCCTTCGTCCACGTTGTTGCCGTCAAGGCGGACAACGAGCGGCTTGGTGGCCTTCTCGCCCAGGATCTCCAGAGCCTTCACGATGCCGTTGGCTACCGCGTCACAGGCAGTGATGCCGCCGAAGACGTTCACGAAGACGCTCTTGACCTGCTGGTCGTTGAGGATGACGTCCAGGCCGGCAGCCATGACCTCGGCCGAGGCGCCGCCGCCGATGTCCAGGAAGTTGGCGGGCTTGACGTTGCCGTGGTTCTCGCCGGCGTAGGCGACGACGTCCAGGGTGGACATGACCAGGCCAGCGCCGTTACCGATGATGCCGACTTCGCCGTCGAGCTTGACGTAGTTGAGGTCCATCTCCTTGGCCTTGGCCTCAAGCGGATTCGCAGCTGCTTTGTCTTCCAGCTCGGCGTGGTTCTCGTGGCGGAACGCGGCGTTCTCATCCAGGGAGACCTTGCCGTCGAGGGCGATCAGGTCGCCGGAGCCGGTCTTGACCAGCGGGTTGACCTCAACCAGGCCGGCATCTTCCTTCTTGAAGACGTCCCACAGCTTGATGAAGGTGTCGACGAGCTTTTCGCGCAGCTCGGGAGCGAAGCCGGCAGCGTCGATGATCTCTTCCGCCTTGGCCTGGTCGATGCCGACGATCGGATCGATGGCAACCTTGGCCAGAGCCTCGGGACGCTCAACGGCGAGCTGCTCGATCTCCATGCCGCCTTCCACCGAGCACATGGCCAGGTAGTTGCGGTTGGCCCGGTCCACGAGGATCGAGAAGTAGTACTCCTCGGCGATGTCCGCCCCCTGGGCGATCATGACCTTGTTGACGGTGTGGCCCTTGATGTCCATACCGAGGATGTCCGTCGCGTACTGGAACGCCTCATCCGCGGTCTTGGCAACCTTGACGCCGCCGGCCTTACCGCGGCCGCCGACCTTCACCTGAGCCTTGACGACAACCACGCCGCCAATCTTCTCAGCTGCGGCTTTTGCTTCTTCAGGAGTGTAGGCAACGATTCCCTCAAGCACGGGTACGCCGTGTGCTTCGAAGAGATCGCGCGCCTGGTATTCAAACAGGTCCACGGGTTGTGTCCTTCTACGTCGAAGTCGTTTCTGACTCGGAGCGGCCGCTCCCGGTCAGGGTTCAGTCCAAGTGCTCCGTATCGAACTCTAGCCGCTTGGGGTTGGAGCCCGTCCCAGACTAGCGCTTTCGTGAGTAAGCCCACAGTTCTATGAGTTGTAGAAAATTCACATTCTGCGCTAGGCGCGGCGCCTCAGCCGACGACGCGCCGCAGCTCCTCGCGGCAGCGGCGGTACAGCTCCACCGGGTCCCCCGCTTCGTCCTCAACCGCGAGTTCGCCCCACCGCTCCCAGGAGGTGCGCCACACGGCCACGGCCACCTCGGCGATCAGCAGCACGGTCATCGGGTCCTGGCCCTCGAGCTGCTCGGCGAGTCGGGCACGGAGATGGTCGGTGAGAACCTGCTCCTGCGAGGCCGCAAGGGCCTGGAGCTCGGACTCCCGGGCCAGCAGCCGCGCGACGCGGCGGTGCTCCTCCAGCTCGGGGTCGTTCTCCCGGTTCATCACGGCCTCTGCCATGGCCTCGACATCCCGTAGAACGGTGGCAGGTTCCGTGCCGGAGACCTCCAGGGCATCGATCGCCTGGAGCATGCGGCGCTGACCGGGCAGGGCAGCTTGCTCCTTGGAGGTGAAGTAGCGGAAGAACGTGCGGTGCGAGATGCCGGCGCGGTCGGCGATCTGCTGGACGGTTGTCTCACGGACCCCCTGCTCCTCGAACAGCTCGAGGGCCGCCTGATGGATCTCCTGGTGCGTGTCGAGGCGGCGCCTGGTGCGCAGGTCCCGGGGAGCGTCGTCGGTCATGCGGTCCTTTCTAGCACAGCGCCCTAAGTGAGGATGAACACATCTATGGCATGTTATGTCACTATGACACATCGTGCCATAATTTCCGGGAAGCCCATCAACCAGGAACAGGTGTCCATGAAAGACGTCCAAGAGCGGGATAAGCCCGCCATCATAGAACTAGAGTCGGAGGCCGCGCGGGCCGTAGAACCGGAGCGGACCACCAAGGGCGTGGCGGCGACCATCACCGCGCTCGTGCTCTCCGCCCTGATCATGATCCTTAACGAGACCGTGCTCAGCGTTGCCCTGCCCAACCTGATGGCCGACCTCAGCATCGCGGCCACGACCGCCCAGTGGCTGACCACCGGCTTCATGCTGACCATGGCGGTAGTCATTCCGACCACGGGCTTTATGCTGCAGCGCTTCACCACCCGCAGCCTGTTCGTCTGGGCCATGCTGCTCTTCATCGTGGGCACCGCGCTGGCGACCATCGCCCCGACATTCGCAGTCCTGCTGATCGGCCGCATTGTCCAGGCCGGCGGTACCGCGATTATCCTGCCGCTGCTCATGACCACCACGCTGACCTCCGTTCCAGTCGCCTACCGCGGCACTGTCATGGGCCTGAACTCCGTGGTGATCTCCGTGGCCCCGGCCATCGGCCCGACCCTGTCCGGCATCGTCATCAATGCCCTCAGCTGGCGCTGGGTCTTCGGCCTGATGGTCCCGATCGCCGTGATCGTGTTCCTGTTCGGCGTGTTCGCCATCAAGTCCAACGGCGCAACCCGCAAGGCCCCGCTGGACGTCTTCTCCGTCATCCTCTCCGCGTTCGCCTTCGGCGGCATTGTTTACGCGCTCGCCTCGATCGCCGACCTCATGGAAGGCACCATGGCACCGATCGTCGGCCTGGTTGTCGGCGTTATCGCACTGATCCTCTTCATCACCCGCCAGCGCCGCCTGCGCAAGACCGAGTCCGACCTGCTGGACCTGCGCCCGTTCAAGGTCCACAACTTCCGCATCTCCGTGGTCATCGTCATGATCGCCATGGCAACCATGCTCGGCACCGTCATGGTCATGCCGATCTTCATGCAGAACGGCATGGGCCTGAACACCCTGACCATCGGTCTGGCCCTGCTGCCGGGCGGCATTATCCAGGGCATCGTCTCCCCGATCGTCGGCCGTATCTACGACAAGGTCGGTCCCCGGCCGATCGTCATTCCGGGCGCCATCCTGCTGGCCGGCGGCCAGTGGCTGCTGGGCAGCGTCCATGTTGACACCTCGGTCGCCACGATCGTTGTCTTCCACACCGTGTTCTGCATCGGCATGGCCATGCTGATGACCCCGCTGATGACCGTCGCCCTGGGCGCCCTGCCGCGCGAGCAGTACGGCCATGGCAGCGCCATCATGAACACGCTGCAGCAGCTGGCCGGCGCCGCCGGTACCGCGGTGCTCATTGCCGCCATGACCATCGGCACCTCCCTGGCGGCCTCCAGCGGCATCGCCGGGAACGTCGCCCTGGTTGACGGCGTCCGCGTCGCCTTCACGGTCGGCGGCATCCTCGGCCTGGTCGCCGTGGTCTGCTCGCCGTTCGTGCGCCGCTTGGAAAACGCCGGCCGCTAAGGTCGTCAAAGCACGAAAGGTACGACAAGAGCCGGTCATCCCCACGGGGACGACCGGCTCTTGTGTTCGCCCGGGGATCAGGCTTGTGCAGCAGCCAACTGTGCTTCGCGCACCGGCAGCATGGCGGTGGTGAGCGTGCTGAGTTCGCCGAGCAGTGCCGTGGCCGAGTCCTCAATGGCGGGGGTGGGATTGAAGCAGCCCTCCTGGTCCCGCAGCTTGGCGACCATCGGGATGATCACGGTGTCGGGCGTCGGCACCATCTTCAAAGCCGAGCCGATCTGCTTAAGCACCTGCGCGGCACGCAGGCCGCCGGAAATGCCGCCGTAGCTGACGATGCCCAGCGGCTTGTGCCGCCACTCCTGGAACAGGTAATCGATGGCGTTCTTGGTCGCCGCGTTGAGGGAGTAGTTGTACTCGGGGATGACGAAAACGAAGGCGTCCGCCCGGTCGATCGTCGCACTCCAGTTCTGGGTGTGCTCATGCACATAGGAGCGCAGGCGCGGGTGGTTGGGCTCATCCATCAGCGGCAGTCCTACCTCGGCCAGGTCGAGGACCTCCACCGCGAACCGGTCGTCCTCGCGGGCGCGGTCGGCGAACCACTGCGCCACGGAGGCTCCGGCCCGGCCGGGGCGGGTGCTGCCGATGATGATCTGCAGGAGGGGTTTCGTCATGCCGTTCTCCATTCCATAGTGAATTACATTTGGGGTCCGGGGGCGCGGCCCTGCTGCCTGGCCGCGGCGATAACTGCTGCGGTAACCGCCGGGGCGACCTTCATTTCCGGAGTGATCCGGGTGACGCCGGCGTCCAGCGCTCCGCGGAAGATTCCGGGGAAGGCCAGCACATTGTTGATCTGGTTCGGGAAGTCGCTGCGGCCGGTGGCCACGACCTTAGCGTACCTGCGGGCGGCATGCGGGTGGACTTCAGGGTCCGGGGTGGAGAGCGCGAAGACGATCGCGTCACCGGACATTGTTGCCAGGGTTTCCTCTCATGTATTTCCTTGTCAGGCTTGGGTCGTGCGATCAGAGGCGTGGAACCGCCTGGAAACGGGGACAGATTGGTGCCGCCCCGTTTCCAGGCGGTGCGGATGTCAGACGGCGGTCTCGCTCAGCTCTGCCTCAGGCTCGGCATCGCGGACGCCGCCCAGACCGAACCAGCTGAGCAGCGCTGCGGCCAGGGCCGCGATGGCGACGACCAGGAAGGCCTGGGAGAAGCCGCTGCCGAGAGCCTCCAGGGCGAACTGCTGCGCGGCGGCGCCGGGGACGCCTTCGGGCAGGCTGTTCAGGGCGATCGGTCCGGCGGCTTCGGCGATACCCAGGGCGGGGCCGAGCTGGTCGGCCGGCAGTCCGGAGGTCTGCAGGGACCCCATCAGCTGGCCGCCGGCGGCGCTCAGCGCGATGGCGCCGACCAGGACCGGGCCGAGGGCGAAGCCAAGGTCACGCAGCAGGTTGGTCGTGGCGCTCGCCATGCCGGTCAGCTGGCGTGGAACCGAGGTCACGGCGATCGCCGTCATGGGGCTAAGTGTGAAGGCGAAGCCCAGGCCGACGAGCAGGGACGGCAGGATGAACGTGGTCACATCGCGGTTGGCAACGTCGGCGTTGGAGTTGATCAGTGCTCCGGCGCCCATGGCCAGGAAGCCGGCGGTCAGCAGCCAGCGGGCCGGCACACGGGCCTGCAGCCGGGAGAGCACGGGGATCAGCACGAACGCGGGCCCCTGCAGGAGCAGGAAGAGCATGCCGAGGAACAGCGGGTTCTGGTGCTGCACCGGGCCCAGCCACATGCTCGTCGAGAAGCACGCCCCGAGGAAAGCGAACATGCCGACGACGGCGACGATGGAGGACACCGTGAACTGCCGGATCTTGAACAGCCGCAGCTCAAGCAGCGGCGACTCGACATGCAGTTCGATCGCCACGAACACAGCCAGCAGGATGGCGCCAACGGCGAGCGACGTCACGACGTGGGTAGCCGTCCAGCCGTCCTCCGGCCCCTGGACCAGACCGAAGAGCACCAGGATGAGTCCAAGTGCGAAGGTGATCTGGCCCCACAGGTCCAGCCGGCGCTCCTGGGCCACCTTGGCCTCCTGCGCGCGCAGGACGGTCAGGATCAGGGCAGCCACACTGACCAGCGCGACCACCGCGTAGGCCCCGCGCCACCAGCCGAAGCCGGCGAACACGCCGCCGAGCAGCGGGGAGAGTGCGGAACCGGCGGACAGGAAACCCGCCCAGATCGCGATGCCCCGCACGCGCTCCTGCATGGTCCGCGCCACCGAGGCGACGAGCGCCAGCGATGCCGGGAAGATCGCCCCGGCACCGAGGCCGTTGATGGCCGATCCGATCCACATCGCCTGGATCGTCGGCGAGAAAGTGCAGACCAGCGAACCGAGCACCACCAGCATGGAACCGCCGACAACGAGCTTGCGGTGGCCGAACTTGTCGCCGAGGACGCCGAACGTGAGTTCGAAGACCACCACCGGGATCATGAAAGCCGCGGTGATCCAGGTCAGCTGGGAACCGAACGTGTTGAAGGTGAGCTGGAATTCACCGTTGAGGGCGCCGGGCAGCGCGTTGGCGATCTGCGCGACCATGACGGCCAGCGAGGCCGCGGCCAGGGTGCCCTTGACACGGCTTGGCCGAACCGCCGACGACGGCGGAGCCTGTGGGGGTGGGTACGACTGCGGTGAGAGTGCCTGGACTTCCTGGCCTTGGCTCATGGGAAACTCCTTTGTTTATTTGAGAGCAGCGGAGTGGAAGGGGAAGATCTCGGCGCCGGCGAGGACGAGGCCTACGAAGTGAGCCATGAAAGCCGTCTTTCGCTTCGCCGCGATGCTGTTCATCACGACCCTGTCACCGATGTGATCTTTGCAACAAAGATACGGTTCACACAACACCTCGTCAAGTAAAACTTCACACCGTTATCTAACTCGACTCGAAGTGGAAATCCGGCCATGAGGACCGGCTATTCTTGGGGCATGGCAACCCTTCGCGACGTCCAGAAACAGATGACCAGACAGCTTCTGCTGGAGAAGGGGTTGGAACTCTTCGAGGCCAAGGGCTACACGTCCACCACCATTGACGACATCGCCGCGGCTGCCGGCACCACTCGGACAACGTTCTACCTGCACTTCCCATCGAAGGCCCTGCTCATGGCCGAGCTGATCAACCAGGTGGATGAGATCCTCACGCGGGAAGACGACCCACCCTTGTCCACCGTCGTTGAACTTGGACGGCGGGAGCTGGTGCGAGCCTGGCTGGATAAGAAATTCGATCAGTGGGCGGTCATCCGCCCCTACATCCTGGCCGCGCACCAGGCAGCACCGAGCGAACCGGAGATCGACGAGAAGATCGAGAACTGGTTCCAGGGGACCGCAGCCTGGATGGAGGAGGGCCTCGACCGGGCCGGCCGGTTCGATCCGAAAACCCGGCAGATCCGTTGCGTGCTGGCCTTCGGCCAGTTCCAGTACTTGTCGATGCGCTGGTTCCGCCTGGGCTGGGTGGTGGAACGGGAGATCTGCCTCGAAACCCTCACCGACGCCTGGTGCCATCTGCTCACGGAAGAGTAAGACCCGCCCCGCGCCGCGGCCGGCACAAGTGACCAATGGGCACGGAGCCGCGGCGCAGCCCCGCCCCTCCACATGAGAAAAGATTCACGAACTTCTCATGGCTGTCTCACCAAAGCCGAACAGACTGAATGCAGCAAGACCCGGACAGCAACCGCCCGAAGCCGGATGCGGATCCGGCCGCCCTGCAGGATTTAGCAGTACTTATCGGAATTGGAGAGAACCATGGAAATCAGGACGCGACAGATCATCGGAACCACCGCCATCGCGGGACTGCTCATGGCAGGTGGCATGGCAGGGGCTCAGGCCAAGGACGGCGTGGAAGACGCCGTCGACCCGCTGACCGGCGCGGTCGCGGTCGACGACAACGGCGTGCACGGACCCGGCCATGTGGACCTGGTCGATCAGCCGGACGACGGCGATGCTGCCGCGGCTCCCGCCGCTGCGGATCCGACCGCGATCCCGGCCGCGACCGAAGCGGACCTCGAGCTGGAGGCCGAAATGGAGGCCGAACTCGAGCTCACGAAGGACGCCGAGGATGCAGCTGAAGACGCCGCCAAGGACGCGGAGGACGCAGCCGCAGCCGAGGATGCCGCCGCAGCCAACGACGATGTGGTGCCCGAGGCACCGCACGCCGAGGGCCTGGACGACGCTCCCGGCGCGGCCGACGACGGCCTCTAAACCATAGAGCACAGGAAAGCTCCGCTGCCGGTGAGCCACCGGCAGCGGAGCTTTCCTGTGCCTAGGCTTCCAGCTTAGTCAGCGGCGCAAACCGCACCACGAGCCGCTTCTCGCCGATGTCGAACCTGATCTTGGCAATGATCTTTTCCCCTGCGCCTTCGACCGCCAGGACCGTTCCGTTGCCGAAGCTGGTGTGGTTGACCTTGTCCCCCACCGCCACGGAAATGACTTCCTTCTGCGGCTGGACCCGTCCGGCCGCGGTGGAACGCGGTGCGGCGGGCAGGGTGTCCCGGCCGGACGCAGTGCCGGCGCCCCAGAAGGAGCCGCTGTAGCGGCTGCCGGAGCCGCTGCTTCCGCCAAAACCGCCCCCGAGCGACGGCCGGGCCGTGCCCTCCCGCTTCCAGTCGACCAGCTCGGCGGGGACCTCCCCGATGAACTGGCTGGCCGGGTTGTACTGGCTCTGGCCCCACATGCTGCGCACCTCGGAGCGCGTGAGGTACAGGCGCTTACGGGCGCGGGTCAGGCCCACGTAGGCCAGCCGGCGTTCCTCGGCCAACTCCTTGGGGTCCGTGGCGGAGCGCTGGTGCGGGAAGATTCCATGCTCCATACCGGTCAGGAAGACGACCGGGAATTCCAGTCCCTTGGCCGTATGCAGGGTCATCAGCGTCACCACGCCCTGGCGGCGGGCTTCCGCGACAGCGGCAGCCATTTCCGCCGCCGACGCTCCTTCCGGAGCGTCCGGGATCTGGTCTGCGTCCGCCACCAGGGACACCTGTTCCAGAAACTCCTCCAAGGACCCTTCCGGATTGTCCCGCTCATATTCGCGGACCACAGCCACGAGCTCAGCCAGGTTCTCCACGCGGGACTCGTCCTGCGGGTCGTTGCTCTGGCGCAGCTGGGCCAGATAGCCCGTTTGCTCCAGCACCGCCTCGAGCGCGGACGCCGCGCCGGAACCGCCGGCGACCTCGGCCAGATCGTCGATGAGCTTCACGAAGTTCTTCACGGCGTTGACCGATCGCGTAGCCATGCCCGGGGCATCGTCCGCCCGCCGCAGCGCGGCCATGAAACTGATCCGCTCGCGCTCGGACAGCGCGGCAATCGCATATTCAGCCCGGTCGCCGATCCCGCGCTTGGGTTCGTTAAGGATGCGGCGGAGGTTGACGACGTCGTCCGGGTTCACCAGCACGCGCAGGTACGCCAGCGCGTCCTTGATTTCCTTGCGCTCATAGAAGCGGGTGCCGCCCACCACCTTGTAGGGCAGGCCGACGCGCATGAGGATTTCCTCGATGGAGCGGGACTGGGCGTTGGTGCGGTAGAAGATGGCGACGTCGCCCGGGCGCAGGTCTTCCTCATCCTGCAGCCGGTCGATCTCCCGGGCGATGAACTGCGCCTCGTCATGCTCGTTTTCGCCGACGTAGCCGATGATCTTTTCCCCATCCCCGGCGGCCGTCCACAGCCGCTTGGCCGGGCGGTTCGGGTTCCGCGAGATGACGGCGTTGGCCGCGGTAAGGATGGTCTGGGTGGAGCGGTAGTTCTGTTCCAGCAGGATGGTCCGCGCGTCCGGATAGTCCTTTTCGAAGTCCACGATGTTCCGGATGTCGGCACCGCGGAACGCGTAGATCGACTGGTCCGAATCCCCCACCACGGTCAGCTCGGCGGGGTCGACCGACCCGTCCTCCACCGGCAGCGTCAGCTCCCGCACCAGCGCGTACTGGGCATGGTTGGTGTCCTGGTACTCATCGACCAGGATGTGCCGGAAGCGGCGCCGGTAGTAGTCGGCGACCCCGGGGAAGGCGCGGAAGATGTGGACCACCTGGGCGATCAGGTCGTCAAAGTCCATGGCATTGGCCTGGCGCATGCGCTGGGTGTAGCCGGAGTAGACCTCCGCCACGGCCTGCTCGAACGGATCCTGCAGGTTCGCCTTGGCTGAGTAGGTCTCATCATCGATGAGCTCATTCTTCAGCGCGGAGATCTTGTGCATGATGGCCTTGGGCGCGAACTTCTTCGGGTCCAGGTCCAGGCCCTTGGCCACCAGGGTGATCAGCCGCAGGCTGTCCGCCGAGTCGTAGATCGAAAAGTGCGAGTTCAGCCCCACGTTCTTCGCCTCGCGCCGCAGGATCTTCACGCAGGAAGAGTGGAACGTGGAGATCCACATGTTCTGCGCCGCTTCCCCGACCAGGCCCTCGATGCGTTCACGCATTTCCGCAGCGGCCTTGTTTGTGAACGTAATGGCCAGGATCTGTCCGGGCCTGGCCCGCCCGGTGGCCAGCAGGTAGGCGATCCGGTGGCTGAGCACGCGAGTCTTGCCGGAGCCAGCGCCGGCCACGATCAGCAGCGGCGAACCGCCGTGCCGGACCGCTTCCTCCTGCTGCGGGTTCAGTCCGGCCAGCAGCTCCCGGGCCCGGCCCGCATCGAGCAGCCCGGCCGCAGGTACGACGCCGGCACCCGCCGAAGCCGAGCCCGTCGCCGATGCGGTGGTTCCGTGTGCGGTGGCCGCCGAAGCGGCCGGGCCGGCCGCGTCACGCTTCCGGGCGGCCGGGCCGCCGGCAGCCGCGTACGGGGAAAAGTCAAAGGAGAAAAGTGAATCCATGGTGCTGTTAAGTCTAGGCGGTGGCACCGACGATCAGCTGAGGCTGTGTACAGGGCAGCCTCAGTCCCCGGGATCTTTACGCCCACGGCATCTTTATGCCCGGGAACCTTCGGCTGCGGCACCTTCGCCCAGGGCGGCGGCGACTTCCTCGACCGCCTGTGTCCCACCGGCGATGTGCCAGCGGATCCCGTTGACCTCCACCACCCGCGTCGCTCCCCCGGCGGCGCGCACGATGGCCTTGCCCGGCAGCCAGTCCCATTCCGGGCAGCTGTGCTGGAACCAGCAGCCCAGGCGGCCGGACGCCACGCCGCCCAGGTCGCAGGATGCCGAACCCAGCATCCGGATCGTCGCCGCCTGCGTTGCCGCGGCGGCGAAAGGCACGGCCGCCTCGGGGCGCGCCAGCCAGGTGGGATGCAGGTAGGTTGCGGCGCTGATCTGTCCCAGCGGCGCGCTGGTGATCCCCGGCAGCACCTGCCCGTTCAGGGTGGCGGCCCGGTCCTGCCCGCCCTGCCACAGCCGGTCCTCCTGCGGCTGGTAAATCGCGCCGAGCAGAACTTCAGGGTCCACCGGAACCGGGGTGCCGGCGTCGTTCTTCAGGGCCAGCGCCGAACACCAGTAGGTCGACCCGCTCAGGAAGTTGTAGGTGCCGTCCACCGGATCAATTACCCAGGCCCGCCCGGACGTGCCGGGGAAGTTGGCCCCTTCCTCCCCCACGATCGCATCGTCCGGCCGCAGCTCGCGCAGCTGCCGTACCATGAAGTCCTCGGCGGCGTGGTCCGCAGCCGTCACCACATCCGAAACCGACGTTTTCTGCGTCCCGGTGAGGCCTTCGGCCCGCATCCGCAGCGCCAGCCGGCCGGCCTCCGTGACAAGCGCAGCCGCCAGAGCGTAATCGTCCAAAGAACCGTCTATATCCAAGGAAGCATCCTTCGTTTCGCCCACCCTTCCACCCTAGCCTCCGATCCTGGCTTCCGCAGGCACCGCAGGCGGAGCGCAATAATGGACCATGAGCAAAACCCCCGCGCAGCGCGCCAGGAAGCACGGACAGCAGGCAGTCCCCGGCCGAGCTCCCGCCAGCCCCGCCGGCCCGGCAGCGGCTGCCGGTCAGGCACCCGCCGCCGGCAGGGCACCGGCCAAGGCGGCCCAGAACGCCAACCTGATCATTATCGCCGGCACGGTGGCGAGCCTGTTCCTGTTCGCCTACCTGCATCTGCTGACCCTGAACCAGATGACCCAGCTCAGCGAGGGCCTGGCCATGCCGGACTCACTGATCGGCGGCTACGACGCCGCGTACATCGAGCAGCTGCGCGGCGTCCTGGACGAGGCGGACCGCGGGCAGCTCGGCTTCGTCCACAAGACCGCGGGCACCCTGTTCCCGCTGATCTTCGCGTTCACCTGGATGCTGCTCATCAATGAATATGTCCGCAGCCGCGGCATCCGCTGGGCGATGTGGGCCGTGCCGATTCTGTTCGCCATCGTCGACCTGTGGGAGAACGTCATGATCGACGGCGTCCTCGCCGCCGGGACGCTGGATGCCGGCGCGGTGGGGCTCGCCAGTTTCCTGACCACGGCCCGCTGGATCCTGCTGGCACTGTGCCTGCTCGTGGCCATTGCCGCCGTCGTCATTAATGCCCGCCAGCGCCGGAGCCGTCCGGAACCGGCGGGGGCGCCCGGCTGACGGCCGCCGGGCTGACGAGAGCGGACAACGGTGTCCCGGCTGAAGGACCGGCTCAACCGTTTCCTCCCAGGGGTGGAAACGGCGCGTTCCTACCAGCTTTCGTGGCTGCGGCATGACCTCGCGGCCGGCGCCACGCTGACGGCGCTGCTGATCCCGGCCGGCATGGGGTACGCGCAGGCGGCGGGTCTGCCGCCGGTGACCGGACTCTACGCGACGATCGTGCCGCTCCTGGTCTACGCCATGATCGGCCCGTCGCGGGTGCTCGTCCTGGCTCCCGACTCCGCGCTGGCGCCGATGATCGCCGCGGCCATCCTGCCGCTGGCCGCCGGCAGTGAGGATCGGGCCGTGGCATTGGCGGGGCTGCTGGCGATCATCGTCGGAGCCATCCTGGTGGCCGGACGCTTCCTGCGCCTGGGCTTTGTGACCGGGCTGCTGTCCAAACCGATCCGGGTGGGGTACCTCAACGGCCTGGCCGTGGTCGTGATGGTCAGCCAACTGCCGGATTTCCTGGGAATCTCCATCGACAAGGGCTCGCTGTGGCAGGACGTGGGCAGCATCGCCGCCGCTGCGGGCCGGGGTGAAACAAACCTGGCGGCGCTGGGGATCGGGACGGCGTCGCTGCTGCTGATCTATGTCCCGAAATGGCTTGGCTGGCGTGTTCCCGGGGTGCTGCTGGCCGTCGTCGGCTCCATCCTTGCCGCCGCCGTATTCGGGCTGGGCGGTGTGGTCGAGGTGGTCGGCGGCCTGCCGCAGGGCCTGCCCGGACCGGCCCTCGGCGGGCTGGGCTGGGGTGACGTCGCGGCGCTGCTGGGGCCCGCCGTCGGCATTGCCCTGATTGCCTTCGCCGATACCGCCGTGCTGTCCCGCACCCTGGCCGCCCGCCGCGGCGAAAACGTGGACGGCAACCAGGAGATGGGCGCCCTGGGTGCGGCCAATGTGGCCACCGGACTGTTCAGCGGCTTCCCGGTCTGCAGCAGTTCCTCCCGCACCCCGGTGGCCATCGACGCGGGCGCGCGGACCCAACTGGTCGGCGTCGTGGGGGCGGTACTGCTGATCGCGTTCATGTACCTGGCTCCGGGCGTGATGGAGTTCCTCCCCTCCGCCACGCTGGCGGCGGTGGTGATCAGCGCGGCCATTTCCCTGCTCGACCTGAAGACCCTGGCCGCGCTCGCCCGCATGAGCAGGATGGAAACGGCGCTGCTGCTCGCGGCGTTCCTCGGTGTGGCGTTCGTCGGCGTGCTCGAAGGCATCGTGATCGCCATCGGCCTGTCCCTGCTCGCCTTCGTCTACCGGGCCTGGAATCCGTACCGCACGGAGCTGGTCCGGGTGGAAGGCCGTCCCGGCTACCACGACGTCACCCGCCACCCGGAGGGCATGCGCCTGCCGGGTCTGCTCCTGGCGCGGTTCGATGCGCCGCTGTTCTTCGCCAACGGCGCCATCTTCGGCTCGTTTGTCCGGGATCTGGTGGAGAAGGCCGAGGAGCCGGTGCGCTGGGTGGTGCTGACGGCCGAGCCGATCACCGGCGTCGACACCACCGCCCTCGATGAACTAGTGGCGCTGGACGACTATCTGGCGCGCAAGGGCATCGAGCTGTACTTCGCGGAGATGAAGGGGCCGGTCAAGGACCGGCTCATCCGGTTCGGGCTGGGCAGCCGCTTCAGTCCGGACCATTTCTACTCCACCATCGGAGCAGCCGTGAAGGCGTACCGCCATGAGTTCAACCTCCCGGAGGAGGACAACTGGTGACCACCGGTTTCCCGGCCGTCCCCGCGAACAGGTAAGCTAATACAGTCCCGTGGGCCGCAGCGCCCGGGACCCGCCCCCGTAGCTCAGTAGGATAGAGCGGCCCTCTCCTAAAGGGCAGGCCATCGGTTCGATTCCGGTCGGGGGCACCACTGACAAAGCGGAGGCTGGAGACGTGCCTGAAATCCTCACCATCGCCGCCCTCTGTATCCGCAACGACGACGGCGAACTGCTGCTGGTGCGCAAGCGCGGCACCACCAAATTCATGCAACCCGGCGGGAAGCTGGAGCCGGGCGAATCCGCGGAGCACGCGGCAGTGCGGGAACTCGAAGAGGAACTGGGCATCCGCGTCACGGTCGACGAACTGATCCCCCTGGGGACCTGGCACGGCATCGCGGCCAACGAGGAAGAAACCTTCATCGACGCCGCAGTCTTCGCCTGCGCAACGACTCAGGTTCCGGCCATTGCAGCGGAAATCGAGGAAATGCTCTGGCTCGATCCGGCCCGGGCCGCCGAGCGGGGCGACCTGGCTCCGCTGCTGACGGAGTTCGTGATCCCGGGCCTTGTCAGGGCCGCTTCCTGACCCGGGCACCCCGGCCGAGGACCTAGACTTCCCGGACCTTCCCGGCGTCGACCTCCCAATGTGCGTCCAGCCGGACATTTGCCAGCAGCCGGCGGTCGTGGGTGACCAGCAGCAGCGTGCCGTCGTAGCTGTCCAGCGCCTCTTCCAGCTGTTCAATGGCGGGCAGGTCCAGATGGTTGGTGGGCTCGTCCAGCACCAGCAGGTTGACCCCTCGGGCCTGCAACAGGGCCAGCGCAGCCCGCGTCCGTTCGCCGGGCGAGAGGGAATCCACTGTCCGCCCCACGTGGTCGGCCTGGAGCCCGAATTTGGCCAGCAGCGTCCGCACCTCGGCGCTGGGCCAGTCCGGCAGCTGGGCTTCGACGGCGGAAGCCAAGGCCGCCGGGCCGTCCAGCAGCCCGCGGGCCTGGTCGATTTCGCCGACGGCGACGCTCGCGCCCAGGGACGCATCGCCGTCGTCCGGCCGGCGGGTTCCGAGCAGCAGCCGCAGCAGCGTGGACTTGCCAGCCCCGTTCGGGCCGGTAATGCCGATCCGGTCTCCGGCGTTGACCTGCACGGATACCGGTCCCAGCAGGAAGTCCCTCTGCCGGACCACTGCCTCGCGCAGCGTCGCCACCACCGAGGAGGAACGCGGCGCGGAACCGATGCTGAACTGCAGCTGCCATTCCTTCCGGGGTTCGGCTACTTCCTCCAGCCGGGCGATCCGGGATTCCATTTGCCGGACCTTCTGCGCCTGCTTCTCGGAGGACTCGGTGTTGGCACGGCGCCGGATCTTGTCGTTGTCCGGCGCCTTGCGCATGGCATTCCGCACGCCCTGCGAGCTCCACTCCCGCTGCGTGCGGGCGCGGGCCACTAGGTCCGCCTTCTTCCCGGTGAATTCCTCGTACTGTTCCCGGGCATGCCGGCGGGCGACGGCACGTTCCTCCAGATAGGCCTCGTAGCCGCCGTCGAACACGGCGATGCTGCGCTGGGCCAGATCCAGCTCAACAATCCGGGTGACACAGCGCGCCAGGAACTCGCGGTCGTGGGACACCAGGACCGCACCCCTGCGCAGCCCGGTCACGAAGTCCTCCAGCCTGGCGAGCCCGTCCAGGTCCAGGTCATTGGTGGGCTCGTCCAGCAGCACCACGTCGAAACGGCTCAGCAGCAGGGCCGCGAGCGCCACCCGCGCGGCCTGCCCGCCGGAGAGTCCGGTCATTAGTTCGTCCCCGGCCAGTTCCAGGCCCAGTTCCGCCAGCACGGCGGGGATGCGGTCCTCCAGATCCGCGGCACCGCTGGCCATCCAGCGGTCAAAGGCCGCCGCATAGGCGTCATCGGCACCCGGAGCCTCCGTGCCGAGCGCCTCTGCTGCGGCTTCCATTGCGGCAGTGGCTTCGGCGGCCCCGGTGCGCCGGCCGATGTACGCGGCGACGGTCTCGCCCGGCACACGCTCATGCTCCTGGGGAAGCCAGCCGACGAACGCGTCGGTAGGCGCCAGCGCGACGGTTCCGGCCAGCGGTTCATCCACGCCGGCCAGCAGCCGCAGGAGAGTGGATTTGCCGGCACCGTTGGATCCGAGGACGCCCACGACATCCCCGGGCGCCACGGTCAGGTTGAGGCCGGAAAACAGGGTGCGGTGCGCGTAGCCGCCGGACAGGTCCTTGGCTACCAGTGTGGCGCTCATGCGCCCGCCCGGACTGCAGCGTCAGCCGCGGCGCCGCCGGCATCATCGGTGGCGAACTGCGTCCGGTGCAGTTCCGCGTAGCGTCCATTGCCGAACAGCAGTTCCGTATGGGTGCCCTGCTCCACTATCTGCCCGTCCTCGATCACCAGGATGCGGTCCGCCGAACGGATGGTGGAGAGCCGGTGGGCGATGACGACGGCGGTGCGGCCTTCCAACGCCTCGGCCAGGGCCGCCTGCACGGCGGCTTCATTCGTGGAGTCCAGCGCCGCGGTCGCTTCATCCAGGATGACCACCCGCGGATGGGCCAGCAGCAGCCGGGCGATGGTCATGCGCTGGCGTTCGCCGCCGGAGAGCCGGTAGCCGCGCTCCCCCACCATGGTGTCCAGGCCGTCCGGCAGCGAGCGGATCAGGCTTTCCAGCCGGGCCCTCCGCAGGGCGTCCCACAACTGGTCGTCGGTGGCGTCCGGGTTGGCCAGCAGTAGGTTCGACTTAATGGTTTCGTGGAACAGGTGCCCGTCCTGGGTGACCATGCCCAGCGTTCCACGCAGCGATTCGAAGGTGACATCGCGGATGTCCGTTCCGGCCAGCCTCACCGACCCGGTGTCCACGTCGTAGAGCCGGGAGAGCAGCTGGGCGATGGTGGACTTGCCCGCGCCGGACGAGCCCACCAGGGCCACGGTCTGGCCCGGTTCGACGCGGAAGGAGATGCCGTGCAGCACCTCTTCCCCACCGCGGGTGTCCAGGGTGGCGACTTCCTCCAGCGAGGCCAGCGAGACCTTTTCCGCCGACGGGTAGGCGAAGCGCACGTCGTCGAATTCGACGGCAACCGGACCGGCGGGAACGGGCGCGGCGTCCGGTTTCTCCTCGATCAGCGGCTTGAGGTCCAGCACCTCGAACACGCGCTCAAAGCTGACCATCGCGCTCATGATTTCCACCCGGGCGTTGGCCAGGTTGGTCAGCGGAGCGTACAGCCGGGTCAGCAGCAGCGCCAGGACGACCACGTCGCCGGTGGCCAGCTGCCCCTCGATGGCGAAGTACCCGCCCATGCCGTAGACCAGGGCAAGGGCCAGCGCCGAAACGAGCATCAGGGCCGTGAAGAAGACCCACTGCATCATCGCGGTCTTCACCCCGATATCGCGGACCCGCTGCGCCCGCAGGGCGAATTCGCGGGACTCGTCCGCAGGACGGCCGAAGAGCTTGACCAGCGTGGCGCCGGGAGCGGAGAAGCGCTCGGTCATTTGCGTGCCCATGGAAGCATTGTGGTCGGCGGCTTCGCGCCGCAGCGCCGCGAGCGTGGCGCCCATGCGGCGGGCCGGCAGCAGGAACAGCGGCAGCATGACCAACGCCAGGACCGTCACCAGCCACGAGGTGCTCAGCATGACAATCAGCGTCAGGACCAGCGTCACCAGGTTGCTGACCACGCCCGAAAGCGTCCCGCTGAACGCAGACTGAGCTCCGATCACATCATTGTTCAGCCGGCTGACGAGGGCACCGGTGCGCGTACGGGTGAAGAACGCGATGGGCATCTTCTGCACGTGGTCGAAGACGGCGGTCCGAAGGTCCAGGATGACGCCCTCGCCGATACCGGAGGACAGCCATCTGGTCACCAGGCTCAGGGCGGCATCGGCGATGGCGACGGCGGCGATCAGCAGGGCCAGCCGGATGACGACGCCGGTGTCCGCGCGGGCGACGATGGCATCAACCACCTGGCCGGCCAGCAGCGGTGTGGCCACCGTCAGGACGGCCGCTCCGACGGAGAGCACCACGAAGAAGATCAGCTTGCCCTTGTACGGCTTGGCGAAGCTGAGAACCCGCATCAGGGTCGCTTTGGAGAATCTCTTGCCGTCCTTTGCGGTGGAGATCCGCCAGAGCGAATTCCAGGCCGCACCTTCCATGCTCATGACAATGCCTTCCAGCTGGTCCTGGCCCGAGACTAGGCGACGCCACCGACCTTATTGATGTTTATCCTCAACGCCGGGGCAGACCGGGGAATTCCGGCACCGGCGCTCGTCCAGCCTACCGCCACCGGCCAGGCAGCCGGTCCCTGGCCGGCACCCTGCCTGTTCAGGCCAGGTCGCTGTTCAGGCCAAGTCGCTGTTCAGGCCAAGTCGCTGTTCAGGTCAAGTCGCTGTTCACCAGCGGCATGACCTCTGTGCCCAGCAGCTCGATGGCTTCCAGCACCCGGGCCTGCGGCACCGAGGAAAAGTCCAGCTGGAAGATCTGCCGATCGTGCCGCAGGTGGGAGTGTGCCAGCAGCACCTTTTCCGCCACCTGTTCGGGGCTGCCGACGAACAGCGCACCGGTGCGGGCGGCCTGCATGTTGTAGGTGACGGCACTGGGCATCGGGAAGCCGCGTTCGGCGGAGATGCGCTTCATTGAATCCAACCAGTACGGCCGGAAGGTTTCCTGAGCGTTCTTCCGGAGCACCAAACCAACCGCGCCCAGCGTTACCGGGAGGGTGCCGGCGTCGTGCCCGGCCTGCGCCGCAGTGCTGCGGTAGACCTGCACGTGCCGTTCAAAGTTGGCTACCGTACCGCCCAGCAGCGCATAGGTGACCGGCTTGCCCAGCCGCGCGGCCCGCTCGGTGGAGGCCATGGTGCCGCCGGTGGCAATCCGGATATCCAGCGTGCCGGAGGCCGGCCGCGGGAGGATCTGCGCGTCCTCCAGCGGTGGCCGGAATTTCCCCTGCCAGGTGACCCGCTCGGCGGCGTCAAGCCGCAGCAGCAGCTCGAGCTTCTCTTCATAAAGTTCGTCGTAATCCTCGAGGCGGGCACCGAACAGCGGATAGGACTCGATGAAGGAGCCGCGGCCGGCCGTCAGCTCGGCCCGCCCGCCGGAGAGCAGATCCAGAGTGGCAAACTGCTGGTAGACCCGCACCGGATCCTCGGTGCTGAGGACCGTGACGGCCGAGCCCACCCGGATGTTCCGGGTCTGCGCCGCCGCAGCCGCCAGAACGGGCACCACCGAAGACACAGCATAGTCAGGACGGTGGTGCTCGCCGGCACCAAAATAGTGCAGGCCCACTTCGTCCGCCAGCCGGGCGCGTTCCAGCAGGTCCGCCAGCCGCTGCTGCGGACTGGTCCGCGCGCCGGAGACCGGGTCGGGGTGGATATCGCCGAAGCTGTAGATGCCGAATTCCATATCCGCGTCAACGTAAATATGCATTTGCATATTTCCAGCTGCCGATTTTTCAGCGGTATGTCTCAGCGCGGATGCTTCAGCTCAGCCACTCCTCCAGCAACTGATTGAACATCGCCGGGTCCTGCAGCGGGATGCCGTGGCCCCGCCCCGGGACGATGAGCAACCGGCTCCCTGGCAGCGCGGCGGCCAGCACTTCGGCGGAACGGCACATGACCGCCCGCTCCTGCTGTCCGGCCACGACGGCAGCTTGGGCCGGAGTCCGGCTCCAGCCCGCCGGGATGCGGAACCCGGCGTTCGCGCGCAGCACGTTTGCCAGCGTCCGCGGACTGATCTGGCTTGAGGTCCTGAAATAGTCCTCGAACAAGTCCGGCCCGATGAACAGCGCCCGCGCTTGGAGCCTCGCGAAGGCGCGCGACCGGGCCAGCGGAGCGGCCAACCTGGCGGCCCTCACGCCCAGTTCCGCCCCGGGCAGCGGCCGGACCAAGGCACTGACCACGATGACCCGCTGGACTAGCCCGGGACGGCGGGACGCCAGGCCCACGGCGATCTGCGCTCCGAGGGAAAAGCCGGCAAAGTTCACCGGACCCCGCCCCCGCTGCTCCACTACGTCTGCGACGGCGTCCGCAGCACCGAAGATGGTGGTGAAGTCCTCCGCCGAACTGAGGCCGTGACCGGGAAGATCAGGCACCAGGATGTGATGGGTACGGCGGAAATACTCCACCTGGTGCTGCCACATCCAGCCGGCGACGCCGCCGCCATGCAGCAGCACCAGCTTGGGGTTTCCCGGATCGCCGTACTCCTCCACGTGCATTCGGCGCGGCCCGGTCAGCTCAGCTGGGGTTCTTCGCGGTGCGGGATGAACCGGACGAACATGGCCTTGTAGCCGGGGGTGTTGGATTCGCGGGCCACGTTCTCCCGGTGC